>NZ_JBEXCR010000034.1:25425-157495 GCF_040605375.1 Nonomuraea sp. NPDC005650 | reverse complement strand
AAGTCCAGGGTTGGCTGTTCCTCGCGTGCGGCCTGTTCTTCGCCGGCGTAGACGTCGCCTACTGGTTCTGGACCAAGGCGGCCATGGGCCACGGTCTGCCCGGTGATCCACGACGAGAGGTCCGTGAGGAAGAACAGGATCGCCGAGGCGATGTCGCGTGGCTCTCCGACCCGGGCGAGGGGTACCTGCTTGGCCTGCTTCTCGTAGTACTCCGGTTCCGGGTGGCGCTGCGCCACGCGCGGCGTGGCGGTCTGGCCGGGCGCGACGACGTTGACGCGGATCTGCGGGCCGAGCTCGATCGCGGCGGTGCTCGCGAGATTCGACACGGCCGCCTTGGCCGCGCCGTAGGCGCCGTGATTCGGTGCGGAGCGCAGACCTGAGATCGATCCGACCAGGACGATCGACCCGCCGTCCGTCATCGCCCTCGAACCTATTTGCAAGGCGAGGAAGACGTGGCGCAGATTGAGGTTGAGATCGCGCTCCCAGTCCTCGTCGCTGAAGCCGTCCACCCGGCCCCACGTCGAGATCCCGATGATGTCGGCAAGGCCGTGCACCGGCCCGAAACGCTCGACCGCCGAGGTCATGACGCGCTCGACATCCGCTCGGCGAGTCGCGTCCCCAGCGAGGGCGATACCGCCGATCTGCTCGGCGACCGCCTGCGCCCGCTCCGCGTTGTTGTCGACGACCGTGACCTTCGCACCGACGCTCGCGGCCGCGATGCTGGTCTGCCGACCGATGCCGAGCCCGCCGCCGAGGACGACGACATGCTTGTCCTTCAGGCTCAGCAGGCTCGGATAGTCGGGTGTGAACTCAGTGATACCGGCCATCACGACGCTCCTCTGGTTCGCTTGCGGCCGACACCCGCTGCTCGGCGGCAACGCCGGCACGTTGACGTCGGCCATACCAACAAAGATAGTGTTATCAGTGCTTTAAGTTAAACGATACTTGCTGTGAAGGGAGTCCGGAATGGACCCAGGCGCACCGGGACCTTTCATCCGTGGCGTCCTGCCGGATGTCGCGTGGTCGGAGGGGTCGCGACTGCCCGTTCCGGCGAGGCGGAAGTCGCCGATCGACACCGTGCGCGCGGGCCGGGTCCCCGCCGGCGTGCACCTGGCGCTCGTCGGTACCGCGTCCGCGATCGACCTTCAGGTGCGCGTGGGTGAGCGCACGAGTGTCCCCGCGCCCACCGTGCCGGAGGCCGTCGTCGCGCGGGCACGCGGGGTCCCGCCGGTGAGCACCCCGCTGCCGGCCGGCGGCGGGGCGGTACGCGCTGTGCTGCCCGAGCGCGACCCAGGTCAGGTCGTACGGGTGTACCTGCCCGAGGCGGTCGAGGTCCAGGTGGATTCCATCGCCGCTGCCGACGGTGAGATCGTGCCCGCACCTCAGGCGCCTCTCTTGGTCGCCTACGGTGACTCGATCACGCAGGGTTGGTCCGTCTCCGAGCCCGGCTTGGCGTGGCCGTCCCTCGTGGGTGAGGTACTCGGGCTCGACGTGGTCAATCTCGGATTCGCCGGCGCCGCCCGGGGCGAGCTCCTTGCCGCCGACGCCGTCGCCGGCTCGGGCGCGGCGGTGGTCGCGATCGCGTGGGGGACCAACGCCTGGTCGTCCCTTCCAACGGACGAGGCTCTGATCGCCGAACAAATGCGCGTCTTCCTCACCGCCGTGCGCCAGGGACTGCCCTTGGCACCCGTCGTCGTGGTCAGCCCGATCGTCCGGCCCGAAGCGGAGCAGACCCCGAATCGCTTCGGGACGACCCACGCCACATTGCGCGCCGCGCTCGAGGCGGCGGTAAGCCGGTTCGTGTCAACCACCGGGGACGAGCGGATCACGCTGGTCCCCGGTCTCGGCCTCGTATCGCCCGACCAACTCGCGGACGGTATCCACCCCGGTGACGCGGGCCATGCGGCCATCGCCCTCGGACTCGTGCCGCACGTGGCCGCTGGACTGGAACTTGCCGCCATGTCATCGCCGGTCGGCTGAGAAGGGCCACTCCGCGTGGTCCGTCCCATGTCACCGGGCCGGTAGTAGGGAGTTCAACCATGAAAAGACCAACGACGTCGAACAGTGACCCCGCGGCGGTTCGAGGGCGCGTCGAACCGCCGGCCGACGATCCCTTCTGGATGAACCCCTTCCGTGACGACGCGTACTCGCAGCTTCCGCTGACGGGCTCCCATGAGGTCGGCGTGGGCCATGCGCTCATCACGCTGGTCGAGCCGCATCCGGGTCACGAGAGCCACTACAACCGATGGTACGAGGACACCCACTACTTCGACGGCGCGATGCAGATGCCCTGGATGTTCGCCGGGCGGCGGTGGCTGGCCCCGTACTGGCTGCAGCCGCTGCGTTACCCCGCGGGGACCCCGGTGCTCCCGTCGGTCGAAACGGGAAAGTACCTCGGGACGTACTGGATCACCAAGGGCAGGCTCGACGATCACCGCAACTGGACGGGCGCCACCAACGCTCGCCACCGCGCGATCGGCAATGTCGTCACCGATCGCACCACCGTTTACACCGCGTTCCATGACTCGGTCGGCAACGTCTACCGCGACCCGGCGGTGCCACGGGCGCGATACGCTCTCCAGGACCCGGCCGCCGGCATCGTGCTGCATGTCATCGACGCGCACACGACTGAAGGCCGCGAAGATCTGGAACGCTGGCTGCTCGAGGAGTACTTGCCCTCCCGGGTCGTCGCGGACGGCCCGGTCTCGCTCGCGATGGTGTTCCGCGTGCTGCCGCCGCTGGAGTACTACCACAGCAAGCAGAACTACGAGGTACTCAAGGGCGTCTCCAACGACGAGCGCCGGCTTACGCTGCTGTGGTTCCTCACAGAGGACCCACGGGAGATCTGGGCGGAGCATTTCACCCACGAGGTCGACAACCTCGCGACCTCCGGCAAGGGCGTCACATCGCTCATCGCCCCGTTCATCCCCGCGAAGATGGGGACCTCGCTCTATGAGGACCAGCTGCGAGGCCCGGTCGGTTCGAATGGCTGACGACGCGCGACGACGCGGCACCGAGCCCGGCGCCGAGTCGCCCGACCTGGCCTGCTCCGGCACGTCGTCAACTTGGGCGGCGACGAGGTGGTCACCTCGCACGACCGGTGCGGATACCTGGGCGAGCTGATCGGTGTCACGCCCCGGATCGAGATCGTGTACCTCCGGCAACCGGCTCGGGAGCGCGGTCGACCCCACGGGACTCGGCCGCGTCGAGTGGCGCGAGGGCATGCGACAGACGGTGGACAAGCGGTTGGGCTGACTGCCTCGTCCGCACCACCCGCAACGACAGTACGGACCACGACGGACGCCGCCCTCGGAGCGGCGGCAGGAGGACAGAGATGGTGGATATCGCAGGCGCGTTCGCGCTTCCGGGCAAGGTGGCGATCGTTACCGGCGGGGCCGCCGGAATCGGCGAGGCGACCGCGGCCGTGCTCGCGGCCGCGGGCGCGCGGGTCGTCGTCTCGGACTGGGACGGTGACGGCGCCGCCCGGGTCGCGACGGCGATCGCTGCCGAGGGAGGGGACGCGGTGGCCCGCGGCGTCGACGTGTCCGATGCCGCCGCGGTCACGGCACTCGTCGAGGAGGTCGTCGCGGAGTTCGGCGGCCTCGACATCCTGGTGAACAACGCGGGCATCATGGCGCGCCGCCCGGTGCTCGAGATCTCACCCGAGGAGTTCGACCGAATCCTCTCGGTCAATCTCAAAGGCGTCTTCTACGGCTGCCAGGCCGCCGGTCGCGTGATGGGTCGAGGAGGGCGCATCGTGAACATGCTCTCGGAGATCATCGATCGGGGAACCGCGGAGACCGGATCGTACGCCGCCGCGAAGAAGGGTGCCGAGGCGTTGACAAGGACCTTCGCGGTGGAGCTCGGACAACTGGGAATCCGGGTCAACGGTGTCGCCCCCGCGTGGACGATCACGGCGATGACCAGGCAACGCGGGCTGAACAAGGACGGGGAGTTCGAGCCAGGACGATTCGACGAGGTGAAGGAGAAACTGGCGGCGCTCTCACCGCTGGGTGTGGTCAACGACCCGATCGACATCGCTTACGCGGTGCTGTACCTCGTGTCCGAGGCCGGCCGGAACATCAACGGTCAGGTGCTGCGGGTAAACAGCGGCTCGTCGATGACCTGAGCGGGCGCGCTGTCGCCACGAGTCACGTCCGGCGAGAACAAAGAAGGGATCATCAGCATGGCCGGGAGGCTAACGGGAAAGGTCGCGTTGATCACCGGGTCGGCGCGGGGGATGGGCGCGGTCGAGGCCGAGGTGTTCGCAAGCGAGGGCGCGACCGTCATCGTCAGCGATGTGCTCGATGACGTGGGGAAGGAGACGGCCCGCTCACTCGGCACCGACTACCTTCACCTCGATGTGACCAGCCAGGCGGATTGGGCGCGCGCGGCCGCGTTCATCGAAGAGAAGTCCGGGCGACTCGACATCCTGGTGAACAACGCCGGGATCGTGCAGGCGGAGTTGACGCGGTTCGATGAGATCCCGTTCGAGCAGCACCTGCGGATATTCGACGTGAATGTGCACGGCACCTTCCTCGGGCTGCGGGCGACGTTGCCGTTGCTGGAGAAGGGGCACCACCCCTCAGTGATCAACATCTCCTCGATCGACGGCCTCGCTGGAGTGCCGTGGCTGGCGAGCTATGTCGCGTCGAAGCACGCCGTGCTCGGGCTCAGCCGCGCGGTCGCGATCGAACTGGGCTCGCTGGGCATCCGCGTGAACACGATCCACCCCGGCATCATCCAGACGCCCATCGTGCACGTGCATGGAGAGAAGCGCTTCGCGCGCTTGGAGCGCACGGTCGGGCGGCAGCCGCTGCCAAGGGTCGGCAGCGCGGCGGAGGTGGCGGCGCTGGCGCTGTTCCTGGCCTCCGACGAATCGTCCTACTGCACCGGGTCCGAGTTCCGCGTCGACGGCGGGCACCTGACCGGCCCATACCGCGAGCTTCCCGTCTGACCTTGGGCCGACGTCTACGCGATCACAGCAAAATAGGTTAAATATTTACATGAGTTAATTCAAAGCATAGAGTTCGGGGGACGGTTCGGAAGGAACCCGAGGTGATGGATCGATGAACGAGTCAGCGCCGCGCGCTGGAGGCTCGGTCCTTGACGGAGTGACGTCAGTCGTGCGAAGGGTGACATCCGTCTTCGGCGGCGTCGTCGTCGTGGCGATGATGATCTACATCGTTGTCAATGCGCTGAGTCGGACGTTCTTCAACTACTCGCTCCCGGCATCGCTGGAGATCGTGCAGTACCTGCTGATGCCCGGCCTGGTGTCGGTGGGCTTCGTCGCTGCGACGCTGGCGGACCGGCATGTGACAGCCGACATGCTGTACGCGTGGTTCCCGCCCGCGGGGCGCAAATGGGTCGTGGTGGGCGCGCTCGTACTCAGCGTGCTGACATTGGCGGTTCTCGTCTGGTTCTCCTGGGAGCACGCGGTGTACGCCTTGCAGCGCCGTTTCAAGGCCGGCTACACCGATGTGCCGTCGTGGCCGCTGTACTTCTTCGTCCCGATCACGCTGGGGTTGTCCGCGTTGCTGATGGCTGGCAAAGCCGTGATCGGAGCGATGCGTCCGGCGGAGTGCTACGCGGAGCCGAGTGAGCACGACGGCTCGGAGCCCGAGGCTCCGATCAGACGGGAGATCGCGTGATGGACGCTCTCGAGGAGACATCGAGCCCGGCCGGAGTGGCAACGGTTCCCATCGCCCGTCAGCGGCCCTGGGCGCCGGGTGGGTGGCTGCTGGCCGGGCTGTGGGTACTCACCGTCGTCTCCGTGGTGGGGATGCTCGCGGTCGGAGATCGCCTGATCATCGGAGCCCTCGGGTTCGTCGTCATGATGCTGCTCATCCTGCTGAGGGTTCCGATCGCCGTCTCGCTGCTGGTGCCGGCGCTGCTCGGCATATTCTCGATCGGCGGACTTCGGTTGCTGGAAAGCCTGGCGGGCCGCACGCCGTACGGGTCGATCGCCTCGTGGTCGCTCAGCGCACTGCCGATGTTCGTGCTCATGGGTGTGGTCGTGGCGTCAGGTGGCCTGGCGGGAAGCCTGTTCCAGGCCGCGCGGCAGTGGTTGAGATGGCTTCCCGGAGGGCTCGCGGTCGGCACGAACCTGGCGGGGGCAGGTCTCGCCGCCGTGACCGGGTCGACGCTGGGCACGTCCTACGTCCTCGCCCGCGTGGGCGTACCGGAAATGCTCCGTGCCGGATACCACAAACGTATCGCGATCATGGCGGTGATGACCGCAGGGCTCCCCGGCCAGCTGATCCCCCCGAGCATCCTGCTCGTGATCTACGCGGGTCTGGTGCAGGCGCCGGTCGGCCCGCAGCTCATCGCGGGTGTGATCCCCGGCATCCTGATCGCGGTCGTCTTCTCGGTCATGATGCTCCTGCTCGCGCTGGTCCTCGGCGGTCGTGCCGGCGGGGAGAAGCACGGGGAACCCGTCCCGTTCCCGACGATGCTGAAAGCAGCCTTGGCGGCCTGGCCGGTGCCGGTCCTCGTCTTGGTGATCATGGGCGGAATGTTCTCCGGCGTGTTCACCGCCACCGAGGCGGGCGCGGGCGCGGCACTGGTGGCGGTGCTGATGGCCATCGGAACCGCGGTGAAGTCCGGGGACTGGAAGTCCATGGGCGCGGGACTGACCGAGACCGTCCAGAGCGTGGGAATGATGTTCCTCCTGCTCATCGGTGCGCAGTTCCTGACCGAGATGTTCTCGTTGACCGGTGTTTCGGCCTACTTCCAGGACTGGGTCGTCGGGGCCGGCTTCACCCGCGTCACCTTCCTCCTCGCGATGCTCGTGTTCTATCTGCTGCTCGGTCTGGCGATGGACACGCTCGCGATGATGCTGCTGACGATTCCCGTGCTCGTGCCGACACTTCAGGCACTCGACATCCCGCTCATCTTCTTCGGCGTCTTCGTCGTGCTCCTGGCGGAGATCTCGTCGCTGAGCCCGCCCGTAGGTTTCCTCCTGTTCGTCCTGCACGACCTGTTCCAGGATCCGAAGGTCAACGTGGGCCAGCGGATCACACTCAACGACCTGTTCATGGCGGTGTGGTACCTCCTGCCGGGCGCGGTCCTGGTCCTGCTGCTGATGATCTGGTTCCCGGACATCGTCATGTTCCTCCCGAACGCCACCGCTGCGTCGAGTCCATGACCCTGGGCGCGTGGCGCGACCTGATCACGCGCGCTTGGTCGTGTGTCACCCGATCGCATGAACGGAGATTTGATGACCGATACCCCGGCCCGGCTCATCGACTTGGAGCGGGCGCGCGAGAAGTACCGTGAGGAGCGGGACAAACGCCTTGACCCGCACCGTGCGGAGACGCTCGATCTCCGCCGGCACCAGGAGTTCCTCGACGACCCGTACACCGAGTACGTGCAGCGCGATCCAGTGCGCGACGACGTCGACGCGGTCGTCGTCGGCGCCGGGTTCGGCGGTCTGATGGCGGCGGCTCACTTGCGCAAGGCAGGACTCCAACGGGTCCGCGTGGTGGAGAAGGCCGGCGACGTGGGCGGCGTGTGGTACTGGAACCGATACCCGGCCGCCCAATGCGATGTCGAGTCCTATGTCTACCTTCCGTTCCTTGAGGAACTCGGCTACCTTCCCCGGCACCGCTACTCCTTCGCGCCGGAGATCTTCGCCTACACCCAAATGCTCGCCAAGCACTTCGGCGTGTACGAGCTGGGGCTGTTCCAGACCGCGGTCACCGGTCTGGTCTGGGAGGAGCGCACCGCCCGCTGGCAGGTGACCACGAACCGCGGTGACGGGTTCCGGGCCCGGTACGTGGTGGTGACCCACGGTTCGTTCGCCTCGCCCAAGCTCCCGGCCATCCCGGGTATCGAGAACTTCGCCGGCAAGATGTTCCACACCGCGCGGTGGGACTACGGGCACACCGGTGGGGACCCCTCAAGTCCCTTGGAAAAGCTGGGCGACAAGACGGTCGGGGTCATCGGCACCGGCGCCTCGGCCATTCAGATCGCCGCCCCGCTCGGCGCCTCGGCCAAGCAGCTCTACGTGTTCCAGCGCACTCCTTCGACGGTCGCGGAGAGGAACAACCGGGAAACCGATCCCGCATGGGCGCAGTCGCTGGAACCGGGCTGGCAGAAGCGGCGCCGCGACAACTTCACGCTGATCACCAACGGCGAGAGCGTCGATGAGGATCTCGTCGCTGACGCGTGGACGGTCTTCTACCAGGCAATGCTCGGCAACGTCTTCGCGGACCTGAGCCCGGAGGAGCGGGCGCTGAAGCGTGAGGAACTCGACCTGCGGCATATGGAGAACATCCGGGCCCGAGTCGGCCCGATCGTCAAGGACCCCGAGGTCGCGGCGAAGCTGAAGCCCTATTACCGCTACCAGTGCAAGCGGCCGACGTTCCACGACGGATATCTGCAGACCTTCAACCGGTCCAACGTAACGCTTGTCGACACCGACGGACGAGGCGTGGAGCGCATCACCCAGCATGGCGTCGTCACGAACGGGACCGAGTACTCACTGGACACACTGATCTTTGCCACCGGCTTCGATCAGGACTCGTCGTACACCGACCGTCTCGGGTTCGACGTGGTCGGTGTCGACGGGCTCAGCCTGGCCAAGAAGTGGGCGGATGGGCCCGAGACCTTCCACGGGGTGATGACCAGCGGCTTCCCGAACTTCTTCTTCCTGCCCACCAACAACACGCAGGGCACGGCGGGCGTGAACTTCGTGCACACCCTCGAAGAGACGGACGTGCACATCGCGGCGGTCATCGCCGAACTTGAGCGCCGCGGGCTCGTCGCCGATCCGGCGAAGGAGGCCGAGGACGCCTACGTCGAGAAGGTCAGCGCCGGCGTCGGCCTCGCACTTCTGGGCAGCGGCAGGTTCCTTGAGGACTGCACACCCGGCCGCTGGAACAACGAGGGAAAGCCCTCGCAACGCAACCCGAAATGTGTCAACTACCCGGGGACGTCCACGGCGTACTTCAGGTTCCTGGAGGAGTGGCGCGCTCGTGGCGACCTCGACGGTCTGCGGCTCAGGCCCGCCCCCGCCCCGCACGACCAAGACACCGCAGTGGTGAACGCCGAGGAGGAACGACATGTCCGATGAGATCCCCCCGCCCCCGGTGCCTGCCGAGCCGAACGCCCGCCGGTACGAGGGCAAGGTCGCGTTCATCACGGGAGCGGCACGCGGACAAGGCCGCGCGTATGCTCGCCGGCTGGCCGCGGAAGGCGCCGACATCATCGCGATCGACATCGCCGAGAACCTGGCGACGACGGCCTACCCGACCGCGACCGCGGAGGATCTGGCCGAAACGGCACGCATCGTCGAGGCGCTGGGCGGGCGGATCGTGATCGCGAAGGCGGACGTACGCGATTTCGATGCCGTCAAGGGCGCGGTCGAGCAGGGAGTCGACGAGCTGGGACGGCTGGATGTCGTCATCGCCAACGCCGGTATGACGAACACGGCGAACGCCTGGGAGATCACGCCGGAAAGCTGGAAGGAGACCATCGATGTGAACCTGACCGGCGCCTTCCACACCGCGAAAGCGGCGATCCCGACGCTGATCGAGCAGAAGACCGGGGGCGCGATCACGTTCATCAGCTCGGTGGCCGGCCTGGTGGGCCTTCCGTACCACGCCGACTACGCCGCGGCGAAGCATGGGGTGACCGGACTGGCCAAGGCACTGGCGAACGAGCTGGCGGGCTATCGCATCCGGGTCAACTCCGTGCATCCGCACGGCGTGAACACGGCGCTGAAGCCCGGCCTCCGGGCACGGCTGGAACAGGAGCCGGAGATCTGGACCCTTTTCTACAAGGGGACTCTCCCGGTCAGGTGGAACGAGGTCGAGGACCTCGCCGCCGCCGTCGCGTGGATCTCCTCCGACGAGGCCCGGCATGTCACCGGCATACAGCTACCGATCGACTACGGCCGGACGAACCGTTGAGGCTGAGCCTGGCTACCTCCCGCGACGTCGCGCGGTGGCGCTGGACATGAACACCGGGCTGGCGGGCAAGGTCGCCGTGGTCACCGGTGCGACCGCGAACGTGGGCCGGGGCATCGCGCTGGCGTTCGCGGCCGAGGGCGCGGGAGTGGTGGTCGTCGGCCGCGACGAGGCATCTGGCGAGCGCGTGGTGCGGCGGGCGCTGGATCGCGGAGCGGCGGCCGCGTTCTGGCGGCCGACGGACGTGACCGATCATAACGATGTCGTGGCTCTCGTGACGGACGTACTTGAGCGGTTCGGCCGGATCGACGTGCTCGTCAACGGGGTCGGCGGCAATGCCGACGTCATGCCGTTCGTGGACTCGAACCCGGACGAGTGGCTGCGCGACATCGAGGTCAACCTTCTGTCGACGCTGGCGATGACGCATGCGGTGCTTCCCCACCTGCTCGCGCAGGGCAGCGGGTGCGTGATCAACATCGGCTCCACGGCCGGACTCATCGGCGACCGGTCGATGGCCGTCTACTCGGCGGCGAAGGGCGGCGTGCACGCCTTCACCAAGGTGCTCGCGCTCGAAGTCGGCAGGAGCGGGGTCACGGTCAACGCGATCGCTCCTTACCGCACGAGGTCGGACGATCCCGCGGAGGCCGCCGAGGGCGTGAGCGCGAGCAGCAGGTACCACCCGGAGAGGGGGCTGTTCGCGCGTCTCGCGACCGAGCGGCCGGACGTGATCGGGAGCATGCTTCGCGAGACGGCGCTCGTACGCGATCGGGCCCGGCCCGAGGAGATCGGTGCGGCCGCCGTCTACCTCGCATCCGAGCAGGCGGCGTTCGTGACCGGTCAGGTGCTGGTCATCGATGGAGGAGTGTCGGTCGTATGAAGGCCGTGCGTGCGGTGCCTCCCGGCGTGAAGGTCGTCCAGGTGGACGAGCCCCAGGGCGACGCGGAGCTGATCAAGGTCAATGCGGTCGGCATCTGCGCGTCGGACTGGAACTACATCCGCCGCGGCTCCGGGCAGATACTCGGGCACGAGATCTCCGGCGTGGCCTCGGACGGCACGCCCGTGGTCGTCGAGGCCGTCTTCGGTTGCGGGGAGTGCCGGTGGTGCGAACAGGGCCGGTTCAACCTCTGCCGCCTGGCCGGCTCCGACATTCTCGGGCTGACGACCCCGGGCGGAATGTCGGAGTACTTCCGGGTGCCGCGAACGTCGTTGGTGCCCATCCCGGAGGAGTTGCCGGCCGAGGACGCCTGCCTCGCCGAGCCCGGAGCCGTGGCCTGGCACGCGGTCCGGAAGACCGAGATCACGGCCGACACGCGGGTGGCGGTCGTCGGGGGAGGGGTCATCGGGCTTTTCGCCGTTCTCGCGGCCCAGGCGCAGGGCGCCGCGGAGGTGTCGCTCGAAGCCAGGTATCCCCACCAGATCGAGGCGGGCGACCGCTTCGGAGCGACGCGTCCATCCGGGGACTACGACGTCGTCATCGAGGCGAGTGGCAGCGAGAGCGGCCTGGCCCGCGCGTTCGAGCTGGCTCGTCCGCTCGGGGTGGTCTGCAGCGTGAGTGTCTATCCGCCGGACATCACCTGGCCCTACCGGGTCTCCTTCCTCAAGGAGGTCCGGTTGATCCCCTCGATCGCCTACGACCGCCACGACAACGGGGTGAGCGAGCTCGCCCATGTGATGGCGATGCTGGCGGCACGCCCCGAGATCGCCCAGGCGCTCATCACCCATCGGTTCGAGATGGACGAGGCCGAGCGCGCCTTCCAGGTCGCCGCCCAGCGCAAGGGCGCCTTCCGCGTGGTCGTGCACCCGTAGTGAACGGTCATCGCCGGCCGGGTCCCGGCTCACCGCACGCCGCAGCGTGCGGTGAGCCGGGTGTCAGCTCGGTCGGTGCTTGACCATCACGTCGTTGACGACGGCCTGGGCAAAGGGCTTCAGATCGACATCCTTGAAACCACCCGATGTGAGGAAGTCGTTCAGGTTCTTCGTGATGTCGGGGTAGAGCTTGTCGTTGATGGTCCCGTTCCACCGCTCCCATGCCGCCTTGATGGCGTTGGTGTCCACTCCGTGCGAGGCCATCTCCGTGAGCAGCGTGTCGTTGGTCTGCCGGAGCTTGCCGCGCGCGTCGTCGGCGAACGGCCGGAACCCGCCGCCGTGGGCTTGCGCCTGCCGCAGCCACGTGACGTTGCGGCTCATCTGGTGCTCGGCTTCCGCTTCGAACAGCGTGTCCAGGCGGTCGTACAGCAACTGCTGGGCCACCCGGGGGAGGGAGTCCCATTTCTCCTTGCCGATCGCCATGAAGGCCGGGAAGCCGACAAGGCTCGCTTCGGGGTCGGCGGTCGCGTACGGGACGAGTTCGGTCGCGCCGATCGACTCGATTGCCGTGACGACGGTGCTGCCGCAGCCGACGACACCGCGCTCGAGGGCTTCGTACAGCTCGGTGAACGCGATCGACTGCGGGGCCATGCCCAGCGCGCTGAGCTGCTTGACGCGGCCCTGCCCGGACGCGCTCACCGCGACGCCGTTGAGGTCCGCCAGTGAGGTGCGCGGTTTCGTACAGAAGATGCCGGAGATGTTCGCCGTCGGGGCCAGCGCCAGGATGTGGACGCCGTTCGCCTCCGCCTCCTCCTGGTAGGCCGGTTGCGCGTACAACACCTCGGTGACCCATCCGGTACTGGACAACGTGGCCGTCGGCGTATTCCCGTCCAGGAAGGTTGCGTTGGTCAGCTCGGTCAGCTTCGGGAACACCTCTGGGGTGTAGTAGGGCAGGAAGCCTCCGATGTCCATGCGTCCGTCGGCCATGCCGCTTGCCCATTCGGTCGCCGACGGCACGAACGCGTTCGAGTAGCCCCACTCGAAGGTGATCTTTCCGCCGGACCACTCCTCGACCGTGTCGAGCCAGGTCTGCCTGCCCAGGCTCGTGGGTGAGCCTTTCGGACCCTCGGTCTGGACGCGGATCCTGATGGGGTCGATGTCCCGGAACGCCGCCTGGTAGTCCTCCTTCGTGGCACCGTGCGGGACGCTCTTGGTCAGGGCCGGATCGTTTGACGGGCTGCCTTCGCCGGCACAGCCGGCGAGCACGAGCACAAGCGCGGTCGCCGCGATGCCCGCGAGGGCATGACGCAGCCTGGGCGCGCCGACCAGTTGAGGCTCCATGGCCGCTCCCTTGCAGGGTCGCCGGCACCGCCGTGCCGGGATTGAACGAACATCCGAAACTCTGCTTCTGGCGCTGACGCTCAGCTCGGCCGGTTCTTCAGCAGCACCTGCTTGAAGAAGGCGTCGACGAACGGCTGAACGTCGACGGTCTCGTACGCCTTCGCGGTGAAGAACTCCTCAAGGGAGGAGGTCACGTCCGGGTAGAGCTGCTCGTTGACGATCGCGTTCCACTTGTCACGCGCCGCCACGAAGGACTTGGTGTCCGCGCCCTGACCGGCCAGATCGTTGAGCAGGTCGTTGTTCCTGGCGAGCAGTGCCTGGCGGGCGTCGTCGCCGAGCGGCCTGATGCCGCCGCCCGCTGCCTTGATCCGGCGCAGCCAGTCGGCATTGCGCTTGGAGCGCGCCTTCAACTCCTCGGTCAGGAAGACGTCGAGCCGGTCGAACATCAGCTGCCGGGCGACCAGCGGTAGGGAGTCCCAGGCTGCTTTGCCAACGGCGAGATAGTTCGGGAAGCCTACGAGGCTCGCCTGAGGGTCGGCGATCGCGTATGGAACGAGCTGGACCGCGCCGATGGTGTCCAGGGCGGACGGCACTGTGCTCCCGCAGCTCACCACCCCGCGCTGGATCGCCTCGTAGAGCTCGGTGAACGCGATCGACTGCGGCGTGAAGCCCAGAGACTTGAGTTCATCGAACCGGCCCTTCCCGGACGCGCTGATCGGCACGCCCTGGAAATCCGTCAACGAGGTGCGCTCCTTGGTGCAGAAGATGCCGGGAATGTTCGCCGAAGGAGCGAGCGTGAGGATGTGGATACCGCGTTGCTCGGCTTCTTCCACGTACTCGGGACGTCTGAAGGTCGTCTCCGTCACCCAGCCCGTGCTCACCAGCGTCGACAGCGGCCGGTTCCCGTCCAGGAACGTCGCGTTGCTCAGTGCGCTCAGCGCCGGGAAGTCGTCAGGGGTGTAATAGGGCAGGAAGTAGCCGACGTCGATCCTTCCGTCCGCGAGGGCGGCGGCCCATTCGGTCGAGGCAGGCGCGAACGAGTTCGAGTAGCCGAACTCGAAACCGATCTTGCCGCCCGACCACTTCACGATCGCCTTCGCCCACTGCTCGCGCCCGACGTTGGACAGCGAGCCCTCCGGTCCATCGGTCTGGAGGCGGAGCTTGATCGGCTGGATGTTCTTGAACGCCGACTGGTACTCCTCGATCGAGGCGCCGAAAGAGACCCCGGCCGAGTCGGTCTGCCGGCCGCCCTCGCCGCCGGCGCATCCCGAGAGTATGAGCCCGGCCGCCAGGATGCCCGCGAGGGCTGAGGTCAGCCTGGTGACCCCGAACCGATTGCTCATTGACGTGCTCCTTCTTGCAGTGTTTCAGGGGCGGCCAAGCGGTCAGACGCCCTGCGTCCTGGCCGCGACGATGCCGCCGTCGACCCGGATGTCACTCCCGGTGATGTAGCTCGCGAGGTCTGATGCGAGGAAGTCGACGGTTGCCGCGATGTCGGTCGGCGCCCCGCGCCGCCTCAGCGGCGTGACGTTCGCGGTCGCGGTCGCGAGGGGGTTCGCCTCATGCTCGCGCCGCCCCATCGGGGTGAGCACCGTGCCCGGTGAGATGGAGACGATGCGCGCACCTCGCTCCGCCCAGTCACGCACTCGCCGCTCGACCATGCGGATGACCCCACGCTTGGACGCGCCGTATGCATGGACCTTGTAGGAGAACTCGCTCTTGTCCGCATCGATGTGCTCCAGGACGGGCCCGAGCCGGGTCATGAGGTCCGGTGCGTACGGGTCGTCGAGAAGGGCATCGGCCTGCGGCGAGGCGGGGAACGTGTACGCGGCCACAGACGCGAAGCAGATGGCCGAGCCGCCGGGGTGGGCGAGGGGGAGGAACGCGTCGAGCACATGCGCCGTGCCGACGAGGTTGACGTGGACGATCCGCGTCCAGGCGGCCATCGACGGGGACAGGCCTGCTGTGTGGACGAGCGTGCCCAGCGTGCCGGAGCTGGCGACGGTTTCGACGAGCCTCTCGACACTGTCCCTGTCGCCGACGTCGGCGACCGTGGCAAGGGCCACGTCGTAGCCTTCCTCGGTCAGCGCGCCGCGCAAGTCCGCGACGGCGTCCTGGCGGACATCGACAAGGACCAGGCGATAGCGCGCGCCCAGGCGGCGTGCGATGGCGCGACCGATCCCACCGCCCGCGCCGGTGATGACCGCGAGTGGCTTCTCCCATGTCCCGATGAGGTCCAGATCCACCGTGATCCTCCTCGGCGCCACGTTGCGCGGCGCTACCTTGGCCGTACCGTGAGTGCGGTCACGTCGAAGCTTGTGTGGTGTCCTCAACCGTCGCGGGCAGGGTCCTGCGGCCCACCAACTGGGCGACGTGCGCCGAGGGGAACCCGGCATAGATCGCCGAATGGTAGATGAGTTCCTCCAGCTCCTCGATCGACACGCCGTTGCCGACCGCGATCGGGAAGTGATGTTCGAGCTCGCTTTCGGCCCGCAGAGCGATCAGGATGCCGAGCGTGACGAGACTGCGGTCGCGCCGGGAGAGCGCCGGGCGTGACCACACCTGGCCGAAGGCGATGTCGATGCTCAGCTCGCGCAACTCGTTCGCGAATCCGGTGTCGCGTGTGGGCACACCGGCCAACCGGGGGTTCATCTCCCCGATGAGCCGACGTCCGAGTTCGCGGTAGTCGGTCATGGCGCCGCCTCCTTAGGCTCGCGGAGCCTCCGCTCGGCGAGTGGACCAGCAAGATCTCGCGATGGATGGCGTCGGCGTCGGGCGGGCCACGTTCGATCGGCATACCCGAGAAGCTCGAATTGTTTAACTATAATCACGAAGTTAACTGATATTTCAAGCCCGTCACACACACCGGACAGGGAGGCCGAGCACAGGACGGCCGCGGCGCCCGAGCTTGCGTGCCCGATCGCGCGGTCGCCGGTGCTCGGTATGGGGCTGGTGTGCCGATGGGCGCCGAGGTTAGCATGCAATCAGTTCACTCATTGCACCTATGATTAAGGTGGCAGTGCCCATGGCATCAACTACCGAAGCGCGCGGATCGCTGACGAGGCTGCTGGCCCAGCCCGAGCTGTCGTTCGGCTCCACGCCTCTGGTGTTCGTCAGCCGCGAAGGCCGCTACACGACCACGCTCAATGCCATCCGTGAGCGCGCCGAACACCTCGCGGGCGGTCTTCGCGCGCTTGGTGTCAAGGCGGGGGACAAGGTGTCCACACAGTTCCCCCTCTGCGAGGAGGCGATCGTCGCGCAGTTCGCGACGCTCATGCTCGGCGCCGTGCTCGTTCCGGTCGTCCCGGTCTTCGGTAGTCGCGAGCTCACCCGGCTGTTCGAAGACGCGAAACCCGTGGCGCACCTCACTTGCCGCCGCTGGCGCAAACTCGACTATGCCACGAGCCTCGCCGAGATACCGTCCCGGCTGCGTCCGGGGATCGTCGTCACCTCGGGCGGCGCCGGGGACGGGGTGATCGCCTGGGAGGACGTCGAGGCCGCGCCGAAGCTGGAAAGCTGGGCCCCGGCCGACGACGATGAGACGAGCCTCATCGTCTTCACCTCGGGTTCGACCGGCGTGCCGAAGGGCGCCCGGCATACTCGCAGAACGATGCTCGCTGAGGCCTTCGACGTCGGTTACCGCCTGCCTGTGCGTGACGAGGAGCTCCTCTACCTCTACACCTCAGGCGCCGGGCACATCGCCGGCTATGTGTACCCGCTGCGCGTCCTGGCGCGAGGCATGCGGTGCATCGTGCTGGACGGCTGGGACGCACCACTCTCCGCGCGGATCGTCGACCAGGACAAGCCCACGGTCATGGCCGGTCTGCCGTTCCACCTCATCTCGATGCTCGACATCGCCGATGAGGAAGGGCTGGATCTGTCCTCGCTCCTGATGGCGACGATCGGCGGCGCGCCGGTCGCCGCCGGCCTGGTGATCCGCGCTCAGCGGGCCGGTGTGCCCATTGTGAAGTCCTACGGCCTCACCGAGCTTCCGACGGCCGTTCTCGGCGATGTCAACGCCCCGATCGAGATCCGATCAACGTACATCGGCCGGCCGAGCGGAGGCAATGAGGTCCGGATCGCCGACGACGACGGCAACATCCTGCCGCCCGGCTGCCGCGGGGAAATCCAGCTACGTGGGCCGGAGATGTTCGCCGGCTACACGAACGTGCCCGACTCGCAGATCTTCACCCAGGACGGCTGGTTCCCGACCGGAGACATCGGCGAACTCAGCGCGGACGGCCTGCTTTCGATCGTGGACCGAAAGAAGAACATCATCATCCGCGGTGGAGAGAACCTCTCGGCGACCGAGATCGAGGAGATCGTCGGCACACACCCGAGCGTCGCCGAGGCCGCGGTCGTGGGGATCCCCGACGACCGGTACGGAGAGCGCGCATGTGCCTTCGTCGTCCTCAACAAGGGCCGTACCCTCACGCTTGGGGAGTTGCTTGAGCATTTCATCGCCGCTGGGGTCTCCAAGCAGAAAGTGCCGGAGTATCTGGAGTTCATCGACGAACTTCCGCGTACCGCCACGGGCAAGCTTCGCAAGCACGATCTCCTGCCGCCGGCCGCGTGACCCTGATGACGTTCGCCGCAACGACGCGCTGGACGTCCACCGCGGAGAGCGGCGAGCCCGTGTCCGCCATTGAGGACGACACCCATGCTGGGCGCAAGGCGGACCACCGCAAGTGGGTGACGTGGCAGGTGCTCACCAACGAGCACCGATTCGGTGTCTACTTCATCGGCGCCGCCCTGTCGAACTTCGGCAACTGGTGCCAGAGCCTGGCCGGCATCCTGCTCGTGTACCGGCTGACGCAGTCGGTCTTCATCGTGGGGCTCGCGTCCGTGTGCCAGTTCATCTGGCCCATCGTGCTCGGGCCGTGGACGGGCATGGTCGCCGACCGGTTCAACCGGCGTACGGTCCTGATCGTCACTCAGGTCACCGCCGCGGTCGTGAGCGGTGTCTTGGCCGTGCTGACGATGACAGAGCTCGTTGACGTCCCCGTCGCCCTCGCCGCCATCGCCCTGCTCGGCGTACTCCAGTCCTTCCAGGCGCCCGCCCAGCTCGCGCTGGTCCCGCTGCTCGTCGCACGCGAGCACCGGGAGCTGGGGCTGTCGCTCAGCTCCAGCCAGTTCAACCTCGCTCGCGCGATCGGCCCGGTGATCGCGAGCGGGTTGATTCTGGTTGGCGATCTGGGCACACCTTTCCTGTTCAATTCGGCGTCGTTCATCGTCTTCGTCGTACTGCTGCGCTTCACCAGGCCGTTGCCGCAGGAAATGCCCAAGGAACGCCCCCGGCTACGGCACACCCTGGCGGCGGTGATGAGCGAGCGGGCTCTGTTGCCGCTTCTCGCCATAGGGTTCGTCGTAAGCGGCTCGACGGACTCGGTGAGCACCATCGGCCCGGCGATCTCCGTCGAACTGACGGGGACCGACACATGGGCCGGCGGGTTCATCGCCGGTTTTGGCGCGGGTGCGACCGTGGGCGCGTTCTGGCTGGTCCCGCTGCTGCAGCGGGTACGCAGGCGATTGCCTTGGACGATCGGCGCACAAGCGCTCGGCGCGCTCCTGTTCGCGATGGCGCCGGCGCCGGGGTACGCACTGGCCGGTTGTGTGGTGTTCGGCGCCGGCTTCATCCTGAGCTCGAACCGCGCGCTGTCGACGGTCCAGTCGCTGATCTCGCCCGAGCTGTTCGGCCGCGTGATGGCGGTGTGGCTCATGGCATTCCTGGGCGGCCGAGCCTTCTACGCGCTCGTCGGCGGTGCGATCGCGAACGCGAGCGGGCCGCGCGTGGCGGCCCTCGTCGTCGTGGGGACGATCGCGCTCGCCGCGATCGGAGGATGGATGCTCGGTTCCCGAAAACGAACTCCACGTACGGCGGTGCCGCCTGACCGCTGAGACGCGCACCGATGATTGACAGTGAGCGCAGCGGGGACGATAGTTCTTAATTAGTATACTATTTATACTGAGGTAGGAGGACATCGTGGCTGCTACGGTCGACATCATCAATGAGGTGCTCTCGCTCCTTGAGCCGATGGTGGCGGATGACGGCGGATCGCTACGGATCGCCGCCTTCTCCGAAGCGGACTCCCGGCTCGCGGTCGACTACAACAAGGGCGTCAACGACGCGTGTGCGGCGTGCGTGCTCGACGTCGAATCGCTCCAGGCGTTCATCGACGAGGGGATCCGCGCACGAGGGGCCGAGATCGCGGACATCCGCGTGGTCGAACGGGTGTCAGGGGCCGGTTCCTGATTCGATCTGCGAACGTGGTTTTGGGCGGTAGGACCGGGCCATCGCCGCCCTCGACGTGACGGCACATCTGCCCTCTGCCCGGCGTCCGTATGGCGATCAAGCTGCGACGGACCAGGTCCACGATTTCGGCGACAACGAGCGGCGCAGCAGCTACGCAGGTCGAGCGCGAACGCCGAGATGCTGCGGCATGCCTTCCGCCCGATCCCTGCGATAGCCGACGGGTGATCGACGAGGCCCCCGCTGTCGAGCCCGTCATGACGATGTACGAGCCACGCCTCCCCGGGGTGATCCGCCATGCGGGATCGACGCGCTGCCCGGCATCAAGCCTCCTCATGTCACTGCCAACGAAGGGATCAGACCGATGACCGACCCGACGAACGAACGCCACCTTCTGGTGATCAACGGAGAGCACGAGGAGGAGTTCAGTCAGTGGTATCGCACCGTCCACATTCCCGAGGTTGTGGCCGCGGTGCCGGCCATCGTCTCGGGCCGGCACTTCGAGCTCGCGCCGGAACAACCGGCCAAGGGCGGTACGGAGCTCAGGCGGTATCTCACCGTCTTCGAGATCGAGGGCGATCCGGCGGCGGCGTTCGCCGTCCTGGCCGAGGCCCGGGCGCAGGGCAGGATACAGCCGTCTCCGACCTCCGGTCGCGGCGCGTCGACCTCGGCCCTCTTCGAACCGTTGATCACCGAGGCAGGTCCTGCGGGCAGGTGACGTCGCCCTCCGGCAAAGCTCTCTATGGAATAAATCAGTTATCTAGGTTAACGTTATGTTTCCCCGCAGGGCATGCAACGTCGTCGTCGACGGGCAAGACCGGTTGGTCGGCCCCCGAGGGATCTGTTCCCATGTCGATAGGGAGTTTCCATGCGTCGCAAGTGGACGCTGATGGTGGTCGCGGTCCTCGCCGCGGCCGCGCTGGTGGCGTGTTCGGGGAACGGCGAGCCGCCCAGATCGGGCACGTCCGCGAAGGGGGACGAACTCGTCGCCCTCGCGAAGAAAGAAGGGCAGGTCGTCTGGTACACGGGCAACCTGGAGCCTGCGGTCAAGTCCGTTCAGAAGGCGTTCAAGCAGGCCTACGGGATCGACGTCGTCGTGCCGGAGCGCCTGTCCAGTGCCGCCCTGTCGCAGCGGATCGACGCCGATGTGCGCAGCAACGGCGTCATCGGCGCGGATGTCGTCCTGACCACCGACCTGGCGTTGTCGGCATACCTGAAGGACAAGGGCTACAGCACGCCGGTGTCGATCGACATGTTCCCGGGCCTGGACAAGGACTTCATGCAAGGGGACGCGGCGGTCGGATGCGGGGTGATCGTTCCCATCATCGCGTACAACACGAGCGTGCTCGGCGACTTCAAGATCAAGTCGTGGGACGACCTCCTCGATCCGAAGCTGTCCGGCAAGATCATGGTGAACGACCCACGCGGCTCAGCGGCCTGGGCGCAGCTGTTCTCCAGCCTCCTGAACGACTCGAAGCTGGGCGAGGGCTATCTGGCTGCGCTGAAGAAACAGAACTACCAGCCGGTGGCGAGCTCGCTGGTCGGTGCCGAGCAACTCATCGCCGGCCAGGGCGGCGTCCTCGTCGCCGGGATCCCTGGGCTCTTCGCGCAGGCGATGGCCGACAAGAAGCCGATCGAGATCTGGTATCCCACCGCCCCCGCCCCCGTCGCCTTCGACATGTGCCTCCTGACCAAGGCGGCGGCGCATCCGAACGCGGCCAAGCTCTTCCTGCAGTGGTTGATGACGGAAGAGGGGCAGGCGGCCATGACGATCCCGGACCGTGTCGCCTCTCCGCTGGGCAACATCAAGGGCGCCGTGGTTCCCCTCCCGGCGAACTACTTGAAGGCGCCGCCGCCCGAAAAGGTGCAGCAGGATCTGCCACGCATTCTGAACCTGCTCGGGTTCAACTGATCCGGCGAGCGCCTCGGCCGGTCGGGCCAACGAAAGCAACACACTGTGGAGGCGGACACTATGCGCAAAGGTGCCCTTGTCATAGCCCTCGTGCTCGCCGTCGGGACCGTGACGGGGTGCGCCGCGGGTGCGGAGGAGAACACGTCATCGGCTGATGCCGTACAGGCCACCGATCCAGCCCAGATCGAGAGTCTCGCCAAGACGGAGGGCGAGGTCAGCTGGCTGGCGGCCGGTACCCAGGCGACCAGTGATGCCGTCGCCGCCGCCTTCGAGAAGCGGTATGGCATTTCCGTGAAGGTGGCGCGGTACTCCAGCGCCGACATGGCGCAGCGCATCGAGAGCGATGTGCGCGGCCTCGGCCGCATCGACGCCGACGTCACGACCCAGACCGACAACGCGCTGGCCCTGTCCCTGCGGGATGGGGGCTATATCGAACGGCTGTCGGCGAAGCGGTTCCCGGGCTTCCCCGAGAAGATGATGTACGGCGAGATCGGGCCGCTCGTGCAGTTCGCCGTGCCGGTTGTCGGCTACAACACCAGGTCGCTCGATGGTTTCGTGCCGGATTCCTGGGACGACCTGCTCGACCCGCGGCTCAAGGGGAAGCTCATGATCGCCGATCCCCGCTCCGCTGCGACCTGGGGGCAGATATGGCACGCGATCCTGAAGACTCCCGCGCTGGGCGAGAAGTACGTCAAAGCACTTGTCGCGCAGGACTTCCAGCCGGTGGCGAGCTCGCTGGTCGGTGCCGAGCAGCTTGCCGCCGGTCAGGGCAGCGTGCTCGTCGCCAGCACGCCGAGCGTGTTCAACGCGCAGATCGCGAAGGGGGCGCCGATCGCCTTCTTCTCGCCGACGAACCCGGCGCCGGTCGCCTACACGTCGGTCTCGATCGTCAAGGGCGCCGCGCACCCGAACGCCGCGCAGCTGTTCGCCCGGTGGCTGGCCGGCGAGGAAGGCTCGCAGGTGCTGAACACGGCCGAGGGCACCGCCTCCCCGCTTGGCGAGCTGAAGGGCACGTTCCCGTCGCCGCCGGGCATCGCCACCACTCCGCCCGACCCCGGCGCCGTCCGCGCCTCGGGCGAGCGGGCGGCTGAGCTGCTCGGTTTCCGCTGATGACGTGGCTCGGACTCCCCGTGGCCTACCGGATCGTGCATTGCAGTCAATGAAGATGAGCGCGCAGGAGAGTGGAGCCGTGACGATCGACCAGGAACACGAGGTCGCCATGGTGGTGACGGATACGCCGGCAGTGCGCGTCAAGGGCCTGCTCAAAACCTTCCGCCGGGCGAACGGCACGACAGTGACGCCGATCGACGATGTCACGCTGTCGATCGAGAAGGGGGAGTTTCTCGTGCTTCTCGGCCCGAGCGGGTGCGGGAAGACAACGCTGCTGCGTTGTATCGCGGGTCTGGAGACGCCGGATCGTGGCTCGATCGACATCCTCGGCCGCCGGGTCTTCGATCGCGCCGGATCGCGGCCGGTCATGGTGCCGCCGGAGCGGCGGCGGCTCGGCATGATCTTCCAGTCGTACGCCTTGTGGCCGCATCTCAGCGTGGCCAAGAACGTGGCATACCCGCTGGAAGCGGCCAAGGTCCGCAAGGCCGAGCGTCAAGAACGCGTCGCGCGAGCCCTTGAACTGGTCGGGGTGTCGGAAGTGGCCGAGCAGTTGCCCGGGCGGTTGTCCGGTGGCCAGCAACAGCGGGTGGCGCTCGCCAGAGCGCTCGTTGCCGAGCCGAGCCTGATTCTCTTCGATGAGCCGCTGTCGAACGTCGACGCGAAGGTGCGCGAGGAACTGCGGCTGCATCTGCTGGAGATGCAGCACCGGATCGGGTTCACGGCCGTCTACGTGACGCACGACCAGGTTGAGGCCATGGAACTGGCCGATCGCATCGCCGTGCTGCGGAACGGGAAGATCGCCCAGCTCGCCGCCCCGGATGTGGTCTACGATTCGCCGGCGTCGCGCTACGTCGCGAAATTCATCGGGACCGCGAATGAGCTGTCCGCCGAGGTGGTCGGCCGGGACGAGACGACCGTGACAGTGTCCCTGCCCGGCGTGCTCGACCGAGTACGGCTGCCGGCCCCGGAGTGCGGGCGGCAGCCGGCAGTGGGAGAGCGCGTGTACGTCATCTGGCGTCCGGAGCGCACGACGATCGTGGGTTCCGCCAGGACGGGAGACGGAATCGTGCTGGAGGCGGAGTACCTGCTCGGGCGCTATCTCGGAGCATTCGGCGAGACCATCGCCACTTTGCGCGATGGCAGCGAGGTGCGCGTCGTCACGCCCAAGCCCCTGCCGAAGGAGCGCGGAGCGGGCCTGCGACTCGCCGTCGCGGCAGCCGACCTGCGGGTGTTCGCCGAGGAGGCCGGCGCATGACCATCGGTCTCGACGCATCCGCGTCGGCGGGTGGCGGCGGTCGTCGTTCCGGTCGCCGGCTCACCCCGGTCGAGATCATCACGATCGTCATCGGGCTGGTCTTCGCGGCAACGCTGGTCTACGCACTGGTGAGCGTCATCGTCACTACCTTCGTGGAAGGCGAAGGGTCGGTCGTCGAGCCGTTCGTGAGCGCGCTCACGATGACGGGAACGGGAAAGGTCTTCCTGGACACCGCCATCGTCGTCAGTTCCTCGACGGTATGCGCGGTCGTCATCGCGGTCGGGTTCGCCTGGCTCAACGAGCGCACGAACGCGCGCCTGGGGTTCATCGCCGCGTTCCTCCCGCTCATCCCGCTGCTCGTGCCCTCGCTGGCCGCGACGATCGGCTGGGTGTTTCTGGGCGCGGACCGCGCCGGCATCCTCAACGTCCTGCTGCGCGATCTCCTGGCGATCTTCGGCGTTCAGCTGGAGACCGGGCCGCTGAACATCTACAGCGTTCCTGGCATGGTCTACCTCTACACCCTGCAACTGGTGCCTTTCATCTACCTTCCTGTGTCCGCGGCACTGTCACGGCTCGATCCGTCGCTGGACGAGGCGTCGCGGGTGTCCGGGGTCGGTCCGATTCGCACGCTGTTCAAGGTCACGATCCCGGCGATTCGGCCTGCGATCGCGGGTGGGCTGCTTCTCGGCATAGCCGTGGGCCTCGCCACCTTCTCGATCGGCGTGATCATCGGTGCGGGGGCCAGGATCGACGTGCTGGCCGTGCGCATCTACACCCTGCTCACGCAGGGATTTCCGCCTAGGACCGCCGAAGCCGTCGTACTGAGTGGCTTCCTCCTGCTCACGGTGCTGGTCGTGTCGACCTTGCAACAGCGGGTGACTTCAAAGGGCGCGCACGCGACCATCGGCGGAAAGGGCGTCGTCGTCGCCGCCGTCGACCTGGGCTGGTGGAAGTGGGTCGCGCGAGCGGTCATGGTGATCTTCATCATCCTGTCCTCGGTGATCCCGCTGCTCGGCCTGCTGTACATCTCCCTGCGAGGCAGCTGGCAACCCTCGCTGAACTTCGACGGGCTCGGTTTCGACAGTTACGTCGCCGTGCTCGTGGAGAACCAGATGACGAGCGGGGCCCTGCGAAACAGCGTGCTGCTCGCCGTGGTCGGCGGCCTGCTGACGATGATCGCCGCAACGCTCATCGCGATCTTCGTCGCACAGCGCGGCGGGTGGCCGAGCAAGCTGCTCGACGGGCTCGCGAAGGCCCCGGGTGGCCTGTCGCACCTCGTCCTTGCGATCGCGCTCCTCATCGCCTTCTCCGGCCCGCCGTTCCGACTCGGCGCGAGCCAGGCGATTCTCTTCCTCGCATTCCTCGTCTTCTTCATGCCGCAGGCATACGTTTCCGCGAGTGCGGCGTACGCGCAGCTGTCCAAGGAACTCAGCGAAGCCTCCGTCATCTGCGGGGCCGGCCCGTGGCGGACGCTGACCCGGGTGATCCTGCCGCTCATGCTGCCCGGACTCGTCGGCGGAGCGATCATCCTGTTCGTTCTCATCATGAGCGAGGTGACCGGGTCGGCGTTGCTGGCTGGACCCCGTACGCCCGTGATCGGTTTCGTCATGCTGGACCTCTGGGCCAACGGCACCTTCTCCACCATCGCCGCACTCGGTGTGATCATGGCGCTCGTCTCCACCGCGGTGGCGATGATCTTGCTGTGGGTCGGCCGCAGGAGCACGTCGCTCAAGTGAGCCTGACGCAAGCGATGGACGGCTGTGGCTAATTATGTTGAATCATTATACTGTTTCTAGGGGCCTCGGCGGAGGAGGTGGACGTGGATATGGACGTACTCCAGCGCTCGCTGCGGAGCCGCGACGTACGCCCGCGGCACTCCGGTGGTGGGGACCCGGCCTGCTCGCGATCTCGCTCTCAACGCGATCGCCGTCCCCCGACCCTGCCGGAATCAACGCGGACGCCGGCTGGGCGGGTTCTTGAGGGTAGGCGCGTCGACGATCAGCGTGGGCACGGCGGAGGTCGCCTGGGCCAGAGGCCGCGACAACAGGAACCTATCTATCAGTTCGCTTATCAGGGAGATGACAATGACGGCCGATGCCATCGGGACCCGGACCATCCTTGAGGTGGTCGATCCGACCGCGGACAAGATCGGTACGACGGCGACGCCTTTGGCGCCGCGTCTTGACACCCTGGACGGGAAGGTTCTGGGACTGCTGTCCAACAGCAAGCCCAATGCCGAGATCGCGCTTCAGGCGACAGCGGCGAAGATCAAGCAGCGCTTCCCTGACGTTGAGGTGCGCCTCTATCACGGCTCGATCCGGTTCGAGCCGTCTTTGCTGGAGCAGGCGATAGAGGTGTGCGACGCTCTCATCGGCGCCAATGCCGACTGCGGCGCGTGCACGTCATGGCTGATCCACGACGGTGCTCAGGCCGAGAAGGCCGGCGTCCCGCAGGTGACGATCGTTGCCCGTGGCTTCGAGCGCGATGCCGAGGCGAGCGCGAAGGTCTTCGGCGTCCCCGACATCCAGTACGTCGTCGTGCCGCGCGTGTACACCGCGCTCAGCAGGCAACAGGCAGTTGAGCAGTCGGAAGCTGTCGCAGACGACGTCATCCGGCTGCTGACCACTCAACCCGACGGCAGCGGGGACTCCCCGCGCGCGGAGCTGGTCGGCGACAAGCAGGAGACCTACACGTTCGAGGGCACGGATGAGCTCGAGGCGGTCGACGCCTTCAACGAGTTCTTCGTCGAGCGCGAGTACGGTGATGGGCTCCCGCTGTATCCGCCGACGCGCGAGCGCGTAGAGGCGATCATCGCCGCCCAGGGGATTCCGCGGGACCAACTCGTTCTCACCGTTCCGCCGGCCCATGGTCACGGCACGCTCGAAAAGCTCGCGGTGAACGCCGCTATGGCGGGATGTCTGCCCCAGGAACTTCCGGTCGTCATCGCCGCTCTCAAGGCGATCCTCAAGTGCCCGCCGCCGATGAATCTCTCCGTGCTGATGTCGACGGGGGCGTTCGCGCCGGTCGTGCTCGTCAACGGCCCACTGGCAAAGCGACTGGGGATCAACGGTGGTCGCGACCCGCTGGGCCCCGGCCGCAACAACCGGGTGGGCATCCGGATCGGCCGTGCGATCGGGCTCGCGCTGCGAAATCTCGGCCTGTGGATCCCCGGGCGCATGGATCTCGACACGATCGGCACGTCACGCAAGTTCATTCAGGTCCTGGCCGAGAACGAGGACGAGAGTCCGTGGGAGCCGTTCCATGTCAGTCGTGGTTTCCGTCCTGAGGACGACACGGTGACCGTGTTGCACTCGGTGGGCGAGTGGGACCTCGGGTCGAATCACGGCGACGCTGACATTCGCATCCGCTCCATTGTCGCGCGGACACCGACGCTCACCCAGGTGGGCTTCATGACGACCACTCTCGGCGGGCTGGAACGCCAGGAGGACGGCCTGTTCTACCTCTTCCCGCCCGAGACGGCCAAGCGTTTCTCTGCAGCGGGCCTGTCGAAGGCGGCCGTCGCGAGGTTCTTGCTGCACAACATCCGTCCGCGCATCTCGGACGTGATCGCTCCATTCATTGACTTCCACGCGAGAGGCCTGATCAAGAGAGAATGGGAATGGCTGTTCGAGCTCACCCCTGAGGAGCAGCGGGCCCAGACGATCCAGGCGTTCATCGAACCGGACACGATCCAGATCGCCGTCGCCGGATCCGGCACACCGAAGGATTTCGTCTTCGGAACGATGACCCTGCCGATCACCGAGAAGGTCGTCGCGATTCCCTGACAAGGCTGCGGGCCGATCGAGGTAACGTGCCTTTGTCGAAATTGTTGCGGATGGTGATGTCCGCCTCATTGCGGTGAGCGCCGAAGAAATTTCGCTTTTCCTGTTCCAGTATTTGGCGTCCACCCACTGAGCCGCGTATTTGCCTCGATCGGGACCAAAGGTGATTTATCCGTCATAGCGGATGATGTTCTCGACGATACGGTCTGTCGTCGTGAGCCGGGTCAGCCGCCGTCTCCATCTCGATTCGTCGGCTTCGGAGAAGAGAAGGCGGTGGCTGCGCCGGCCATGCCGGCACGCGCGGCGGCGTCTGTCCCGAACTCGGGCGGGGCATGCGACCGGACGCGCCGCTGGAGTTGTCGGAGTTCCGGCCGGAGAGGCTTCTCCATCGTCAGGAGAGGCAACTGGGCAAGCGTCGAACTAGTAAGATGAATCGTATGAGCTTCCCAAATCCTGCGGTCGCGCAGGTTGGTGAAACCGTCCGCGCCCCTAAAACGGCCTCGCTTATCGCGGCGCAGCTGCGTCGCCGGATCGTCCGTGGCGAACTGAAGCCAGGCGAGACGCTGCCGGCCGAGGTGAGCCTGATGGAGCAGTTCGGCGTCTCTCGACCGACATTGCGGGAGGCGTTCCGTATCCTCGAGACCGAGAACCTGATCGACATTCGCCGCGGGAGCCGTGGCGGCGCCGTGGTCTTGGAGCCCGACCAGTCGGTCGCAGCGCGGTACGTCGGGCTGTTGCTTCAGATCCAGGGCACGACGATCGACGACGTGTACGAGGCTCGTATGGTGGCGGAGCCCGCTTGCGCGCGCATGCTCGCGAAGCGGCGGAAGAAGCAGGACATCGCCGATCTGAACGAGGTCATCAAGGACCTGGAATCGGCGGTGGACTCGCGGGATGGCGCAGCCGTCGACCCGATGTCATGGACACGGCTCACCTATCGTTTCCATGAGCTGATCATGCAACGTTCGGGGAACAAGACCCTCGCGGTGCAGGGGGCGGTGCTCCAGGACATCGTCGCGACACATCTGGAGCTGCGCGTCGCGCGAAACTTCGATGAGAAGGAGTCCCCGGAGCGGTTCCAACGCGCGATCAGGGGTTATAAGAAGCTCGTGTCGCTCGTCGAGGAGCGCGATGCTGATGGCGCCGAGCGCCATTGGCGCAGGCACATGGAGGCTGCCGCGATCTACCTGCTCAAGGACGACTTGCACAATAAGCCCGTCGTTGATCTTTTCGCGTGATGCGACTGCGTGGCTCTCGTGACGCCCGCTACGGTACGCACCCGACGGGAATGCCCGCTGCGGCACCCGAGTCCAGTACCGATCACGTTGCCGGTTCGTCCTCTGTCGTGTTCGACGCCAGCGCGGCGATGAACGCCGCACGGACCTGGGGCCGGCTTACTTTCATTGACGGTGTGCGCGGTAGCTGATCCAAGATCTGAAGAACCACCGGCATCTGGTAGCGCGTCAGCCGGGCGGACAGGTGGTCGAGCAGATCCGGCTCGGTGGCGTGGCCGCGTAGCGTAACCGCGACGGCGGGCACCTCGCCCAGCCGTTCGTCCGGGAGCCCGACGGCGACCGCGTCGCTCACGGCCGGATGGTCGCGCAGCGCGTCCTCGATCAGGCTCGGTGGGATCTTGAATCCACCACGGTTGATCGCCTCGTCCGCGCGTCCGTGGATGTAGAGGAAGCCGTCATCGTCCAACGAGCCCAGGTCGTTCGTGCGTAGCCATCCGCCGTCGGCGGCTGGAAGTTGTGGGCCGCGGACCTCCAGCAGGCCGACGGATCCCGTTGGCAGCACCTTGTCCGTCTGGTGGTCGACGATGCGCAACTCGATCCCCCGGTGGGCGCGCCCCACGCTCTCGCGCTTGCTCCCCGCCCAACGTTGATGGTCTTCGAGAGACCAGCCGGCGATGGCGCCCGCGAACTCGGTGGCGCCATAGGTCGTGAGGATCGGCACGCCGTATCTGGACTCGAACTCCTCGGCGAGCCCGGGCGACAGGGGGGCTGTGCCTGACCCGATCGCGCGTACGCTGTCAAAGGTATCGCGGGGGATGTCGGCCTGCATCACCATGCGGATCGCAGCCGGTGGCAAGCGGAGGGACCGGGGGCGGTGCAGGCGCACCGACTCCGCCCAGGCGTTCACCTCGAAGCGTTCCATGAGGGCGATGGCCCGGCCTTCGACGGCGTGTGCAATCGCAAAGTACAGGCCGCTGATGTGGGCGAGCGATGACCACAAGATCACGGTTCCCTTGCGCAGACGAGGCTCGCAGGTCTCATCAATCACGGTTCCCGCAGCGAGAAAGGCAGCCGTGAGCTGCGCGTAGGTGAGAGCGACACGCTTGGGCCTCCCGGTCGTGCCGCTGGTCATCATGACCAGCACCACGTCCTCCATCGGCAGACACGATGGTGCGGGTTCCCAGGACGTCGGGTAGCGCCGTAAACCTGGTCGGCTCGACGTGATGACGGGGACGGCGCGGATGTGCTCGGCCGACGAGAGGACGGATCGGCGTGTCCAGTCCTCCTCGTCGGCGATGACGACGTCCGGCCGGAGTGTGCTGATGTCGTCGGCGAGCCCCGTCTCGCCGGCGTGCGGACTGAGAGTGACGACCTGGCGCCCAGTGGCGATTGTCGCCAGCACGGCGGCGAGCTGGCCCGGCCTGTTCCGCAGGATGACGCCGACGCGTTGTGCCGCCGGGTGGTCCCGTAGGAGCGCGACCAGCTCTCGCCTCGCCTCGGCGAAGTACGACCACTGATACGTGGAACCTTCGAAGGTCAGCGCTCGCGCGTCGGGATCGATGTCGAACACTTGGCGGAGCCGGCTCGACAGCAAGGGGAGGCCGCGCTCCGCGGCAAGTGCGCGTGGTGTGTTCGTCATGCCACCCTTTCGGGTCGTTTAGCTTAATTAGTTATCTCATTTTAGCATATGGCTTCCAAGATCTATGAGGTGCTCGCGGATGTGGCGCGAGTGCCGTGGCCGCAGTGAAGACGGTTCGCGCCGGTCGCTGCCGCGTCCGCTTCGGCGGCCTTGACCTGCCGGATCTCAGGTACGCGAGCGTCATCGGCGGCATGGGCCGGTACGCTTTGCGTCGCCGGTTCCACAGGTACAATCATCTGTATGAGTGCCCCAATGGCAGCGCGGGTCGGCCAGATCGTCCGTGCGCCCAAGACGGCAGAGCTGATCGCCACGCAACTGCGTCGTCGGATCGTGCAGGGCAGCCTGAAGCCTGGTGCGATGTTGCCGTCGGAGATCCACCTCATGGAGCAGTTCGGCGTCTCGAGGCCGACGTTGCGTGAAGCCTTCCGCATCCTCGAGACCGAGAATCTCCTCGAGATTCGGCGCGGTAGCCGTGGTGGTGCCCTGGTCCTGGCGCCCGATGTGTCGGTTGCGGCGCGCTATGTTGGCCTGCTGCTTCAGTTTCAAGGCACGACAATCGATGATGTCTATGAAGCCCGCATGGTCGCGGAGCCGGCGTGTGCCCGGATGCTGGCCGAGCGCCGCTCAGGGCAGGACCTCGCGGATCTGAACGAGGTCATCAAGGACCTGGAGTCCGCCATCGAATTGCGTGACGACTCAGTGCCCGATCATTCCTTGTGGTCGCGCCTGACCTATCAGTTCCACGAGCTCATCATGCAGCGATCCGGGAACAAGACCCTCGCGTTGCAAGGGGCTGTCCTGCACGACATCGTGGCGACGCACATCACGTTGCGGGTCGCCCTGCACTTCGACAGGGCGGAGTCGCCGGAGCGTTTCCAGCGGGCCATCAAGGCGTACAAGAAGCTCGTGGCGCTGGTCGAGGCCCAGGACGCCGACGGTGCTGAGCGGCACTGGCGTAGCCATATGAAGGCGGCGGCACACTACCTGCTCAAGGACGATCTTCACAACAAGCCCGTGGTCGACCTGTTCAGCTGAACCACGAACTTGCACAGATCGACGCGAGCCCGCCGCTCGCCGTCGGCGTCGAAGATCTCCGTGGCCCGGCTGGCATTCGTTGGCCGCCTCGCCGAAACCGCGTAGTCCGCGCACCTGAACCGCGGTCACGTCGCCGAACGGTTGAAGGCCCTGCCCGCCGGGCCGTGTGCCCTCGGGCATGAAGAGGTTCATGTTTGGCACCTTGGCGGGCAGAGCTCCGATGCGGGCGGCCGGTCTGCCCCACTGCCATTGAGGCAGCTCCATGGCAAGTAGAAGCGCTGTGGAGACCTCCAGGCAGGATGGTCGTGGCCGCAGCTACGGGTGGCGGCAACGCAGAATAGATGATACTTAATATGGGGTGTAGCGGTGGTCTTCCACGTGCCGCAGCGCGCCGATCATCCAGACGTGTTCATCACGGCGAACGAACACCAGGATGCCGGCACCCCCGCAGTTCATGCTCGGCAGCGAATTCGCCGGTGTCGTCACCCTGCTGGGCACGCGCGTCATGGCCACCGCGTCTAGCGAAGACCGGGTCGCTTTCGGCTTGGGGGCGGCGGGAGGTGTCGACTACGTCCGAGATCGCACAGACCGATGTCGCCGAACGCCGTGCCACAGGCAAAGGCCACCAACTGGAGCGAACCGGGTAGCGGCGCTGTAGTCATCAACGGACCTGAGGAGAGCGATGCGGTTGGACTCCCCGGCGGAGCTCGAGGCGTTCCGCCAGCAAGTGCGCACGTTCATCGCTGAGCACGCGCCCGGTCGCAAGACGCGGGCCGGAGTGCGCGCACCGGAACCCGAGCTGATGCAGGCGATCCGGGAATGGACCGCAAGGCTGTACGCGGCCGGATATCTCGGCATCGACTGGCCCGCCGAGTATGGCGGTCGGCCCGACGCGCACCCGCTGGAGCAGTTCATCGTCGTGGAAGAGATCACCCGGGCTCGTACGTGGCCGGCTGTGGGCGCCGGGACGCTGGCCGCGGCCGCGATCATCGAGTTCGGCACCGATGAGCAGCGCGCCAGGTTCCTGCCGCGGATCCGCACCTGTGCGGACGTATGGTGCCAGCTCTTCAGCGAGCCGGATGCCGGTAGCGATCTGGCCGCGCTGACCACGCGCGCGCGGCGTGAGGGCGAGGAGTTCGTCGTCGATGGGCAGAAGGTGTGGACCACCAACGGCCAGCACGCCGACATGGGCTACCTGCTGGCCCGCACCGACTCCGGAGCAGCCAAGCACAAAGGGATCACTGCCTTCGCCGTCGACATGCGTACGCCAGGCATCGCCATCCGTCCGCTGCGGGAGATCACCGGTACCACCGACTTCAATGAGGTCTTCTTCGACGGCGTACGGATTCCGGCCGAGAACGTGATCGGCAAGGTCGGTGACGGCTGGCGGGTTGCGATGAGCAGCCTCGGGCACGAGCGATCCGGCGTCGCCGCGCGTGGGGTGGAACTCGTCGCGGCACTCGACGACCTGCTGGGGCTGGCGGCGGAGAGGAAGGTAGAAGATCGGCCGGCGCTGGAGGACTCCGCGACCCGGCAGGCAATCGGCGAGCTCGCGACCCGCGTGTACGTGAACACCGCGATCGTGAACATGGCGCAATCGCGGATGGCGAGCGGGACCCACCGCCCGGCGGACGCGCAGCTCGGGAAGGTCTTCTTCAGCGAGATCAATCACGATCTCGCCGCTTACGGTGTGGAGCTGCAGGGCGTCGACGGGATCCTGGCCGAGGGAGACCCTGAGGCGCTGTCCGACGGATGGTGGCAGGACGCACATCTGTACTCGCGCGCCTACACGATCGCGGGCGGCGCGAACGAGGTGCTGCGGACCCAGATCGCCGAGCGCGGCCTCGGCCTGCCGCGCGAGCCACGGTGAATGCGGTCTCAGACGGGGCCGCCGCAGCGCCGTAACCTCAAGATGAGGATGATGAAATGAGTGTCTGACAGGAAGTTAACCCGGTAGCCGACGGACTCATGGGCGGATTGGGCATAATTAAGGGCACTAAAAAGGCTAGACGATCATGGTGCATCGTTTGGGACGCACCGGAAAGCCGGGGTTATGGTGGAGATCCGTGAGCGCCTCGCGCAACTGCTGCGGGAGACTCCGGACGATGCGGAGGCCATCGAGCATGACGCGCGCTGGTGGCAGTGGGGCCGGCTGAAGCAGATCGCCTCTGCGGTGACCGCAGCGCTCGACGGCGCGGGACTGGGGCGACACTCGCGGGTCGGGTTGATCCTGCAGAACCGGCCCGAGCACGTGGCAGCACTGGCCGGGTTACTGGCCGGTGGGAGAGTCGTCGTCACCTTGAGCCCGCTCCAACCCCCCGTCCGGCTGGCGGCCGACATCGAACAGGCCCGGCTCGCTTTGGTGATCGGCTCACCGGAGACGCTGAGTCGCGAGGGCGTCCTCGACGCCGTCACCTCCCGAGGGATCGCCCTGGAGGTCGACGACGAAGGCGAGGTGCGCGAACGTGGCGGCACCGTCCCGCACGACGCCGAGACCTGCCCGGGCGTCGCGATCGAAATGCTCACTTCGGGCACCACCGGGCCGCCCAAGCGCGTCCGGCTCTCAGACCGGCAGCTCGACGGATCGCTGGTCTCAAGCGGGCAAGTGCCCCGCGAAGGCCGGCTGCTCTCGCGCTCGGTGACGGTTGCCGTCGCCCCGATGGTGCACATCGGTGGGATGTGGCGGGTGCTCGGGGCGCTGTGCGCCGGGCGCCGGATCGTGCTCATGTCAAAGTTCGTGCTGGAGCCATGGGTTTCGGCGGTCGAGAGATATCGGCCGCGTGCCGCCGGCCTGGTGCCCGCCGCCCTGCGCTCCGTCCTCGACGCCGGGGTTCCGCCGGAGCGGCTGAAGTCGCTGCAGGTCATCACCTCCGGCACCACGGCGTGTCCACCCGAACTGGCCGACCGGTTCTTCCACACCTACGGCGCTCGTGTGCTGATGACCTACGGTGCCACCGAGTTCGCGGGCGCCGTGGCGGGCTGGACATACGAGATGCACAAGGCATGGTGGGCCACCAAGGCAGGTAGCGCCGGACGGCCGTTCGGGGACACCGTTCTCAGGGTGACCGACACGGACGGTGCCGAACTCCGGGTGGGCGAGGTCGGCCACCTGGAAGTTCGAACGAGTCAGTCCGTCCAGGGGGCGGGGGAGTGGGTACAGACGTCCGACCTGGCCCGGATCGACGCCGATGGCTTCCTCTGGATCACCGGCCGGGCGGACGATGCGATCATCCGCGGCGGTTTCAAGGTCCAGCCCAGTGTCGTGGCGAGAATCCTGGAGGCGCACCCGGCCGTCCGTGAGGCGGGGGTGGCCGGGCTTCCGGATGGACGGCTCGGAGCGGTGCCTGTCGCGGCCGTCGAGCTGGAGCCGGGAACCACGGTCGGGGAGGCCGCACTGGTCGCCGACCTGATCGAGCGCTGCCGCGCCGAACTGACCCCGTACGAGGTGCCCGCCTACGTGATCGTGGTCGAGGCGCTGCCTCGTACGCCGTCCTCAAAGGTGAGCAAGATGGACCTGCTCGACCTCGTCCGCGCCCGGATGGCCGAGCCTGCCCCCGCGTGAACGATCCCTGGCGATGCCACCGCTCTTGTTGATCAGACGATGCAACCCCCTTTTCTCATTTCCTGGCCGTGGAGCCGGTAGCCGTGGAGGACATAGGTGACGCTCTCATTCACCGATGAGCAAGAGGAGCTGCGGATCTCGGTTCGTCGGTTCCTGGCGGACAAGGCGCCCACCGAGTCCGTACGCCTCTCGATGGAGACGGCCGAGGGGCACGACCATGCGGTCTGGGCACAGATGGCCGGACAGCTCGGCCTGCAGGGCATCGTGTTGCCGGAGCAACACGGGGGCATGGGGTTCGGTCCCATCGAGTTGAGCATCGTGCTGGAGGAACTGGGGCGCGCACTCAGCCCCGAGCCGTTCCTGTCCTCGGTCGCGTTCGCCGGTCGAGCGCTGGCCATCAGCGACGATGTTGAGGCGATGCGGCGCTGGCTTCCCGGCATTGTGGACGGCTCGCTGACCGCCGCGCTCGCCGTCAGCGAGGAGAGCGGCAGTTCGAGCCTCGACGACGTGTCGACGACGGCGGAGCCGTCCGGCGCCGAATTCGCGCTCACCGGCGTCAAGATGTTCGTGATCGACGGGGACTCGTCGGATCTGCTGCTGGTCGCGGCCCGTACCGACCATGACCTGGCACTCTTCGCGGTGGAGTCGGAGGAGGGCGTGACCCGCACCCGGCTCGCGGCGGTCGACCCCACCCGTCGGCTCGCCCGCCTGGAGTTCGCGGGCACCCCGGCCCGCCGGATCGAGGCGCGGTCGGGACACCTGCGGGAGGTCCTGGACCTGGCGATCATCGCCTTGGCGGCGGAGCAGGTCGGTGGGGCGCAGGCATGCCTCGACATGACCGTGGAGTACGCGAAGGTACGGGTGCAGTTCGGCCGGCAGATCGGGTCGTTCCAGGCGATCAAGCATAAGTGCGCCGACATGCTCCTGCAGCTTGAGGCGGCCCGCTCCGCGCTCTACCACGCGGTCGCGATCGCGGCGGCCCGAGACGGGACGGACTCGGCCGACCTGTCCTCGGCCGCCGCGGTATGCGGCGCCTGGTGCGGTCAGGCATTCACGCACCTCGCCAAGGAGATGATCCAGATTCACGGCGGCGTCGGCTACACCTGGGAGCACGACGCGCATCTTTATCTCAAGCGAGCCAAGTCGAGCGAGCTGCTGCTCGGTTCACCCGTGATGCACCGTGCCCGGCTGGCCGACCTCGTCAACATTCGAGGGGGTAACTCATGAAGCTCGTGCCCACCGAGACGGATGAGCTGTTCCGCGCGCGGTTGCGGACGTTCTTGCGGGAGAACCACCCTGGCAGCCGCCCGCGGAGCGCCGCGGAGCGCCGCTCCTGGCAAAAGGCGTGGCTCGCCACACTGTACGACGCCGGATTCGCCGGCCCCAGTTGGCCGCACGAGTACGGCGGAATGGACCTGCCGTTCGCCCGCCAGGTCATCTACCAGGAGGAGTACCAGCGTGCCCGGGTTCCGGGGCCGCTGGGCACCGGCCTGGGCATCGCCGCGCCGACGATCATCAAGTATGGGACAGACGAACAGAAACAGCGCTGGCTGGCTCCGATGCTGCGGGGTGACACGGTGTGGGCGCAGGGGTACTCCGAGCCCGATGCGGGTTCCGACCTCGCCGCGCTGCGGACCACCGCCAAACGGGTCGGCGACCGCTACATGGTCAACGGTCAAAAAGTGTGGAACACGCATGCCGATCACGCCGACCTCCTCTTCACCCTGGTTCGCACGGGTACGCAGGAATCGCGGCAGAAGGGAATCAGCTACCTGATCATCGATGCGCACGCTCCGGGCGTCACTGTCCGGCCGCTGCGCGACCTCACCGGCGGCACACACTTCTCGGAGATCTTCTTCGATGACGTAGAGGTATCCGTCGAGGACCGCGTCGGCGCGGAGAACGACGGCTGGAAGCTCGCTCGCACCTCACTGGGCCACGAGCGGGCGGCAGGCGCGATGAACCAGGCCGCGTTGTACCGCCGTGTGCTCGACGAGTTGGTCGAGCTCGCCCGGGAGCGTGGCATCGCGTCCGACCCCCTGGTCAGGGACAGGCTCGCCGACTTTGAGGTCCGGGTCCGGATCATGCGCTACACCGGCATGCGGACGATCTCGGACATACTTCAGAAGGGCGAGCCGGGGCCGGCGTCGTCGACCTCCCGGCTGTTCATCTCCACATTCGAGCAGGACTTGCACGAGTTCGCCGTCGACATGCTCGGTGCCCACAGCCTGCTGACCCGGGATGACCCCGGAGCCTTGCAACGGGGCCGCTGGATCGGTGGTTTCCTGTCCACCCGGGCGTCGACGATCGGCGCGGGCACCGCCGAGATCCAGCGGAACATCATTGCCGAGCAGGTGCTGGGCCTGCCCCACGATCCGGCGATGCCGCCCCGCTGAGTCCCCCTGACTGGCCCGCGGGGGTCGTTCGCCGAGCCGAGGAACCTCAGACTCGCCTCGGCGACGATGGCCACCCCTACCGAGAAGGCCAGCCGTACCGCCATCGCCGTTCGGTCGCGACGGAGTCGGCTCAGTATCCTGCCGAAGGACAGGAGCCTGAACAGCACGGTGACATGTACGGCATCAAGCAGATGCGCCCCGAGTGGTGAGTGGGGTCGTCATCGGAAGGCGATCCGCCGGTCAGCTCGCCGCAGCGGAGCGCTGGATCAGCCGGCAGAGCCGGTCCCGATGGACGGCGGCATCACCGTAGAGCATGCCGTCCACCTTCGCCCGGCGCAGGTAGAGATGAAGGTCATGCTCCCAGGTGAAGCCGATCCCGCCGTGCAACTGCAGCGCGTCGCCCGCCACCTCGCCTGCCGCGGTGCTGGCGTAGGAAGCAGCGGCGCAGGCGGCCCGAGCCGCGTCGGCCGTGCCGGCGTCGGCAGCCATGGCCGCGTAGTAGGTGGCCGCGCGGGTGCCGTGGACGAGCATCGCCATCGTCGCGCACTTCTGCTTGACGGCCTGGAACATGCCGATCGGCCTGCCGAACTGGACACGCACCTTCACGTACTCGACGGTGAGCTCCAACATCCGATCCATGACGCCAAGAGTCTCCGCCGCGGTGAGCACGCAAGCGTGGTCGAGCAGGCGCTGCACTTCGGCCGGCCCGCCGCCGAGCATCCGATCGGAGGGAACCGGCACGCCGGCGAAGCGGACCTCGTAGAACGCGCGAGTGAGGTCCAGGACCCGCTGACGGCGAACGGTCACTCCTGGCGCTTCGCGGTCGACGAGGAACGACGCCGGAGCATCGCCGAGCAACGCCGTCACCAGGAGCCAGCGGGCGCTTCCGGCGTCCTGCACCGCGGTCTTCACACCGTCGAGCACGTGACCGCCGTCCGCAGGGCGCGCGGTGGCCCGCACGCCTTCGAGTGTCCACGGGGCCCCATGCTCGGCGAATGCCCACGTGGCCGAAGCCGTCCCCTCGCTGAGGGCGGGTAGTACATCGGCCCGCAACCGGTCCGGCCCGGTGCGCGCGACGGCGAGACCGGCCAGTGCCGTGGACATGAACGGACCACGTGCGGCGGCCTTCCCTATCTCCTCGGCGACCTGCGCGAGCTCCACCAGGCCCTGCCCGGCGCCGCCGTGCTCCTCTGGCAGTGCGATGCCGGTCCACCCCAACTCGCACGCAAGGCGCCAGAACGCGGGGTCGACATCGTCGTCGCGATCGATCTGCGCCCGGACGACGTCGATCGGCGTATGGTCGATGAGCAGGTCACGGGACGCCTCCCGCAGCATCGCCTGCTCTTCGCTGAGCTCGAAGTCCACCACTCACCATCCGGTCGTACGCGCAGTGGCGCATCATGCCACCACTTACGAACAAAAGTATTCTCTTTTAACGGGTTAGTCGAGCAGTTCGGCAAAAATGCCTGTACAAGCAGCACTCGCGTCAGTGGACCTGCTTCCCGCGTTGCTATTCAGCATCCTTATTTGTGGCGATCGCGGCCGCTCCCCGGGCACGACGCGGTCACGGTGAGCCGCCGTCCGGCGGGAGCAGGGCTGCTTGAGTGGCGGCACGGGGAGCGGGGCGCTGCCCACCCGGGTGCATGCAGCGGTCCAGGCGTCCTGCCGGGCCCTCCTGGAGCTGAGGAATTTCGACGTCACAGAGGCCAGGCTCGGAGTACGAGCAGCGTGGGTGGAACCGGCAGCCCGACGGCAGCGCGTCCGGCGGTGGCACCGCACCGGGTATGGCGGCGAGCCGGGTGCGTGCCCCTCGGACCGGGATCGCCTTGAGCAGCCCTTCGGTGTAGGGGTGGGAGGGCCGGTCGAGCACATCGCGGACCGGACCGCTCTCCAGGACCTGCCCGCAGTACATCACCGCGACCCGCCTGCAGGAGCGGGCGACGACGCCAAGGTCGTGCGTGACGAGCAGGACGGCGATGCCGGTGTCGGCCTGAAGCTCACCGAGCAGGTCCAGCACGCGCGCCTGAACGGTCACGTCCAGCGCGGTGGTGGGCTCGTCGGCGATCAGCAGCTTCGGCTCGCAGGCGAGCGCCATCGCGATCATGACACGCTGGCACATGCCGCCGCTGAAGGTGTGCGGGTAGTCCCTCGCCCGGCGGGCGGGATCTGGGATGCGCACCCGGTCGAGCATATGTACGGCCCGCTCCCACGCCTCGGCCTTGGAGACGGCACGATGGCGCCGGACGACCTCGGCGATCTGCGTGCCGACCCGCATCGTCGGGTTGAGGCTGCGGATCGGCTGCTGGAAGATCATGCCGATGTCGCGGCCGAGGATCTCGGCGCGGGCTCGGGGATCGAGGGTGAGCAGGTCGCGCCCGTCAAAGCGGATCGATCCGCTGACGACGCGGCCGCCCGTGTAGCCGGTCAGCCCCATGACGGCGAGAGAGGTGACACTCTTGCCCGACCCGGACTCGCCGACCAGGCCGAGCGTCTGGCCACGGTCGATGGTGAAGCTGACCCCGTCGACGGCTCGGACGACCCCGCGCCGGGTGGCGAATTCGACGGCGAGATCACGGACCTCGAGCAGCGCGTGGACGTGGCTCGTGGCGGTCATGGTCAAACCCGCTTTCGGCTGGCGGACAGTGCCGCCCGCACCCCGTCGCCGACCTGCGAGAACGCGAGGACCGTGAGGCCGATCGTGATGCCAGGGGCGTAGACGAGGTAGGGCGCGACGTAGAGGTTGTCGAACGCCTCGCGCAGCAGGGAACCCCAACTCGGCTCCGGCGGGCGAACGCCCAGCCCCAGGAAGCTGAGGCTCGCCTCGGCGAGCATCGACAGGCCCAGCAAGATCGTCACCTGGGCGACGACGGGCGCGACGATGTTCAGCAGCACATGCCGCACCATGATCCGCAGGGGAGTGCAGCCGATGGCTCGGCACGCCTCGATATAGGTTTCGGCGCGTACCTGCAGCGTGGCCCCGCGGACGATGCGGAACAGCGACGGTGCGAACACGATGCCGATCGCGAGCATCGCGTTGCTCAGGCCGGGCCCGAGCACGGCGACGACGGCGACCGCGAGTACGAGCGCGGGCGCGCTCATCACCGCGTCATTCAGCCGGGACAGTACGGTGTCGACCCATCCGCCGACGTAGCCGGCGATCAGTCCAGCTGGCAGCCCGATCAGCAGCGCGACGCCGACCGCCTGTACGGCTGCGAACAATGAGGTGCGCGCACCGTAGAGGAAGCGGCTGAACACGTCGCGGCCGAGTTCGTCGGTGCCGAGCCAGTGTGTCGAGCTCGGCGGGCTCGACACGATGGACAGGTCGCCTTGGGCATAGCCGGACGGCGCGAGCACGGGCGCGAGCAGGGCCACGGCCACCAGGAGGGCGAGGAACCCCGTGGCCACGATCGCGGCCCGTTCTTCGAGGAAGCGCTCGACCAGCGGCGACCGGACCCGGTGCGGACGGTCAGTGGACGGCGCGCCGGCGCCGAGCGGGCTCATTGCCGGACCGTTCGCGGGTCGATGGCGTTGTATGACAGATCAACCATGAAGTTGATCACGAGTACCACCCCGGTGGCGAATGCGACGACGCCCAGGATCACGGGCATGTCGCGGGCGAGCACACTGTCCACGGTCAGGGACCCCAGCCCTTGGATACCGAACACGGTCTCGATGACGACGGTGCCGCCCAGCAGTTGGGCGATGCGTGTACCGAGCACCGTGACGACGGGGATGCCGGCGTTGCGCAGCACGTGTCGCATCACGATCTGCGGTGTGAGCAGGCCCTTGGCGCGGGCGGTCAGGACGTGGTCACGTTCGAGTACTTCGGTGGTGGCGCTGCGGACGTGGCGGATGAGCTCGGCTGCCGGGAGCCACGCCAGAGCCAGTGCGGGCAGCAGCAGGTGTGACAGCCACGCCCACGTTCCTTCACTCAACGGCGAATAGCCGGTGGCCGGGAGCCATCTCAGGTAGAGGGCGAAGGCAAGGACGAGCAACAGCCCGACCCAGAACTGCGGAAGTGCGATCCCGGCGGCGGCGAACACGGAGATCACCCGGTCCAGGACGCCTCCGGCTCTGACCGAGGCCAGCGTACCGAGCAGCAGACTGATCGCGATCGCTATGAGGAGCGCGAGCAGCACGAGCGAGAACGTCGGCCACAAGCGCGAGACCAGGAGCTCTCCCACATCCTGGCGCCGCGACAGCGATGTGCCGAGGTCTCCGGTGAAGATGCCGCCCAGCCAGTGCGTGTAGCGTTCCAGCAAAGGGCGATCCAGCCCGAGTTCCGCCCGCACCCGGGCGACGTCCGCCTGCGATGCGCCCTGGCCGGCCAGTTCGACTGCTGGGTCGCCGGGAGCCAGATCGACCAGGGCGAACACCCCGAACGACACCACCACGAACAACAGCGGGACTGCGATGAGAAAGCGTCCGATGGTTCGCATCGCACCCCTTACAGCTTGGCCTGCGCGACGTAGCGCAGGTCGAGCATGTACTGGGCATAGGGCAGCGGCGCGGTGTCGAAGCCGATCACGGACTTGGCCGTGAGGTAGTGCGCGTCGAGGTGGCAGTAGAGCACGAAGAACGCCTCGTCGGCCAGCGCCCGCATCGCGTCCTGGTAGGCGCGGTCACGCCCGGCGTCGTCCAAGGTGGCGCGGGCCTTGGTCAGAGCCGCCGCCACGGCCTTGCTCTGCCCGCCGAGGCCAGTCGGCGACAGTACGTTGTCGAGCGTCGCCCCCACGCTGGTATCGGGAGTTATCTGGTAATTCCAGGTCTCCGCCTTGTCCGAGCGGTACGCCGTGAACGCCTCGACAGAGGTCAGCGGCGTGAGCTGGGCCCGGATCCCGACTTGGAGCAGCTGCTGCTGCACAGCCTCGGGGATCTGCTGGCGGCCGGCGATAAAGAAGATCTCGAGGTCCATGCCGGAGCCATGGCCGGCCTCAGCGAGCAGGCGCCGGGCGGCCTCGGGGTCGTACGGGTACGGATCGGTGAAGCCGTCGATGTGGCCGGGGAAGCCCTCGCGCACGAGTTGGTCGCTGCGGGCGCAGGTGCCTTGCAGCAGGCCCTTCACGATCGCGTCGCGGTTGATCGCGCGGACGACGGCTTGGCGTACTCGCGCGTCCTTGAGCAGGCTGGAACGCATCAGCAACGCGTTGGCCACTCCGGACGGGGTGTGCTGGTGAACGAACTGGCCGCTGCCGCCCAGCGCCTCGGCCTCCTTGACCGCGCTTGAGTCGGCGGGGTCGACGTAGCTGACGTCGAGCTCATTCGCCCGCAGCGCCGAGGAACGCGTCCGGCCGTCCTGGACGAACCGGACCTCCAGCTCGGCGAGCCGTCCTGCCTGCCGGTCCCAGTTCTGACCGGCGGCCCGGGCGAAGACGACCCGCTCACTGGGCACGAACGTCGCCACCGTGTAAGGTCCGGTCCCGGCCAGGCCGGGATCCTTGACCAGGTCGGCCTGGGCGTTGATCGCCTTCGGGCTGATCATGGCGCCGGGTGGTCCGGAGAGGACCTGTGGCAGTTCGGGGGACGGGGTGCTGAGGAGGAACCGAACCTGAGCCGGGGAGACGACCTCGACCGATTTTACGGCGGTGAGCTTGTTCGCGGACGTCGAGCCCTTGAGGGTTTTGGCCCGCTCGATGTTCGCCTGGACGACGGTCGCGTCGAAGGGAGTGCCGTCGTGGAACCTCACGTCCGCGCGCAGGTCCATCGTCATCGAGAGCCCATCGGAGGAGAACTTCCACGCGGTCGCGAGCATCGGCTGGGCCCGCATGCTCTGGTCCAGCTTGGTGAGCCGATCGAAGACCAGGAAGGTGTACGGCCGCTCGCCCGCGGTTCGCTCCTGATGCGGATCGAAACCGGTGGGAACGGCGACCGTTCCGACCACCAGCCTGCCGTTCGGGTCGACCGCGGCCTTCGCGGACGGTGCCGCTCCACCGGAACCGTTGACCGGTGCCCCACAGGCGGTCGCGGCCACGAGCAGTGCTGCGATGGCGGCAGCGACGCGGTGCACACGTCGAGCTGACATTTAGGTTCCTCTTCGTCGAACTTTTGTGCTGAAGGAACGCTATGCTGTGCCAACATCGCAGACAAGAGGTTACTGAATAAACGGATTGCGGGAGGGGCGGGATGAGCCTGCTGGAGGTCGAGGCACTCACGAAGGTGTTCCGCCGCCATCATGGGGAGCCCGGCCACCGCGCCGTGGACCAGGTGTCGTTCACCGTCGAACCGGGCGAGACCATGGCGTTGGTGGGTGAGTCCGGGGCGGGCAAGTCGACGACGGGGCGGCTCGTTCTGCGCCTGATCGAGCCCGACTCAGGGTCCGTCGCTCTGGGCGGCGCCGACGTGCGGGCGCTCTCCCGGCGCGATCTGCGCACGTTTCGTCGGCGGGCGCAAATGGTCTTTCAGGATCCCCATTCCTCCCTGGATCCCCGCATCCCGATAGCTGAATCCGTGGCGGAGCCACTTGTCGTACACCGAATCGGGTCCCGCGCCGAGCGCCGTGACCGAGTGGCGGATCTGCTCGAACGGGTCGGGATCGGGGCGCATCTCCTGAACCGCTACCCGGCACAGCTCTCCGGCGGCCAATTGCAGCGCGCCGCGATCGCCAGGGCACTGACCACCGACCCCGAGCTGATCGTCTGCGACGAGCCGGTGTCCGCGCTCGACGTGTCGATCCAGGCCCAGGTGATCAACCTGCTCACCGATCTGCAGGCCGAGCGCGGCATCGCCTACCTGTTCATCACGCACGACCTCGCACTTGTCGAGGCGTTCGCCGACACCGTGGCCGTCATGCGCAACGGAGCGATCGTCGAGCAGGCCACGGTCGAGCAGCTCTTCCGCGCCCCGCGGCAGGAGTACACCCGCGAGCTGCTCGACGCCGTGCCCTACGTCCCAGCACCGCAGGCGTAGCGGCCGAATCGTTCCGGCTGAGGGGCGCCGAGCGATCCGCTCCGGCGGCCGGGACATTCGTCGCTGGCATCACGCGAGCACCTCACGGTCGAAACCGGGAGGCTCACGTATCAGTGCCACCAAGGAATGAGGGCCTCCAGGTGGCGGCGCATCCGGTGGCGGGCGAGGACGGCGTCTTTCTGGAGGATCGCGCTGAGTATGCGCTGGTGCACGTCCTGGACCTCGTCAAGGGCCCTGTCGCCGGGCAGCGGGCGATCGTGGCCGGACGCGTGCCGGCGGAAGAGCTCGGTGATGATGGACAGGAACAGCGACAGCACAGGGTTGCCGGCCAGGAGGGCCAGCTCGGAATGGAACAGGTCGGCCTTGCGTGGATCATCGGCTGGGCCCTCCGTGGCCCACCGGACGGCCGCCGTCAGGCGCCGGGCCACCTCCTCATCGCCTTCCGCGTGCCGGGCGGTCACCTGGGCGATGATGCCGAGCTCGATCGCGTTGCGGACGATTCGCAGGTCCTCAGCCGTGACGCCTTGGTATTCGAGGAAGAGCGCCATCGTGTCGACGCTGGCCTGCGGCTCGGGCCGGGCGATGATGAGCCCGCCCCCAGGACCGCGACGCATCCGGGCGACCGAGTGGTATTCGAGTAGCTGGACGGCCTCGCGCAGCACGGCCCGGCTGATCCGGTAGCGAGCGAGCAGATCGGCCTCCGAACCGAGAGACAAGCCGACCTGCCAGCCGCGGGCGGCGATATCGTCGTGGATCCGCGCGGCCACCACCTCGGCGAGCTTGGCTCCCGGGCCTTCGACCACTTCCGGCTCGATCACGTTGCCCGTGATCTGCGGTCCACGGCGCACCCGGTGCCTCTCGATCCAGTCGGCCACCGCCTCCAGATGCGCGATCAACGTGGTCTGCGCGTAGGCGCCGTCACCGGCGATCACAGCGTCGACGATGGCTCGATGCTCCTGGTGCGAGGTGTCCTTCGCAGCGAGTATGTCCGCTTTCGAAAGCCTCCTGGAGGTACGTGCGTACCGTGCGGTGAGCCGGGTCAGGACGTCGATGAACAGATGCAGGACCGCATTGCCTGACGACTGGCCCAGAATGGGGTGCAGCCGGTCCTGTGACCGGATCCCCGGCTCCTCCCTGTGCGCGGCCTCGGATTCCAGGATGGAGCGCAGGGTGGTGACGCCGTCCTCGGTGATCCGGTCGGCGGCCAACCCGGCGGCGATCGGCTCGAGCAGGAGACGAGCGTGCAGCAGATCGCTGACGCTGGTGCCGACGTACTCGAGGTAGATCACCATCGCCCGGGTGGCGGGACCCGCGTCCGGGGCGGAGACGAACAGGCCGCCGTTGGGGCCCCGGCGCATACGGGCGACCTGATGGTGCTCGACGAGCCGGATCGCCTCGCGAAGGACGGAGCGGCTCACCCGGAAACGCTCACGCAACTCCAGTTCGGAGCCGAGCGATTCGCCGACAGGCCAGCCTCGGCGAATCACCTCCGCCTCGATGCCCCGCGCGACCTGCGCGGCAAGCTTGCCGACCGGCGCGCCATCCTCGACGGCGGCACCCGGTTTCCGCTCACCGTCGGCGAATTCGACGTCGACAGCAGTCGACATGCGGCCAACTCCTCACGAGGGATGTTGCGGATCCTCAGTCTAATTGCTCACTGTGGGCCGGCGAGCGTGACGTGCGTCTTGAGGATTCGGCAGACCAGTTTCAGGTTACTATTCTTCAGAATCCGAGCTCCTGCAAACCGGGGCTGAACGCGCGCGGTGCCGGGCTCGGCGTGGTCCTGGGAGCGCGAGACGAGAATTATCGCCGGGGCACGCGGTTCGACGGCTCGCGTCAGGGTGGCGGGCCTCCTCGGGCGGGTTCCGCTGGCGTCGCTCACGAGTCGAAGACCCTGCGCCCGGCCTGCGTACGCAAGGGAAAGGCGCTGCCGTACCGGGATGCGGGCCCGCCCTGGGGCCGTCCACACGGCCCTGTCCACCGCGGAGGCTCCACAGACCGAAGTGCCTCAGATCGGGAAATGACCTCGGCCGCACAATTCGTTATACTCTAATCCGCCGCTGGCGGAAAGGGACCCGCCTCCTCAGTGCTCACCGACGGAGTTGCCGTATGGAGCTGAAGACCGTCCTGTTCGATGTGGCCGACCACGTCGCGACGATCACCTTGAACCGACCGGAAGTCATGAACAGCTTCAACCAAGCGATGCTGGACGACTTCGAGGCGATCTGGCGAGAGGTGAAGGCCGACGACGACGTGCACGTCCTCGTGCTGCGAGCCGCGGGCGACCGCGCGTTCTGTACCGGTGTCGACGTGAAGGAGGGCATCGACCGTCATGCCAACATCTGGAGCCAGTCGGACCCGGGCGAGCGGTTGTCCCCCAAGCTCAACCAGGTGTGGAAACCGCTTGTGTGCGCGGTGCACGGGATGGCGGCCGGCGGCGCGTTCTACTGGCTCAACGAAGCCGACATCGTCATCTGCTCAGACGACGCCACGTTCTTCGATCCCCACGTCAGCTATGGGCTCACCGCTGCGCTCGAGCCGATCGGGCTCGCACGGCGCATTCCGCTCGGCGAGACCCTGCGCATCGCCCTCCTCGGGCTGGACGAGCGTCTGTCCGCGGAGCGTGCTCTGCAGATCGGGTTGGTCAGCGAGGTGCTTCCTCGCGAGCGGCTGTGGGATCGCGCTGACGAGATCGCCCGGTTGATCGCCGCCAAGCCGCCGGCTGCGATTCAGGGGACTGTCCGGGCCATCTGGGAGTCGCTCGACACGGGCCGCACCCACGCACTGCGTACCGGGCTGTCCTATACCCAGCTCGGCAATCCCCTTGGGAAGGCGGAGGTGGTCCGGTCCGCGGTGCCTCGGCGTGTGTGGACGTTGCGCTAGCGCTCAAGTACCCTTCCCAATAAAAGAGTGTACTCTTTTTGGAGGGTTTCATGCGGTTCGGTATGCCATGGTCCGGCGCCGACGTCGCCCGCGAGGCAGAACAGGCCGGCGTCAGCGCGTTCTGCACAGGGGAGTTCGCCGACCACGACGCGTACATGACGCTCAGCGAGATGGTCGCGAGCACCGAGCGGGCGCTGGTCGGGCCCGCCATCGCATACGCGTTCGCCCGTACTCCGTACGCCCACGCCACCGCGATGCGCCAGTTGCACGCCAGAGCGCCGGGCCGATTGTTTCTCGGGCTGGGCTCGGCGGCGTTCCGAGTCAACCGGGACTGGCTCGGCGTGCCGGCCGATCGGCCGGTGGACCGGATCGCCGAGACCGTCGACGCTGTTCGCGCATGGCTTCATGCGGAGAACGGCGAGCAGATCCGCTACTCCGGCGAGTTCTACTCGATCGACGCCGACGTCCGCGCCCCGGTGCTCGGGCGCCTGGACATCCCGGTGCTGCTCGCCGCATTCAACAAGCGCATGGCCGCCACGGCCGGTCGCGTTGCCGATGGTGTGATCGGGCATGGGTTGTTCACCCGCTCCTGGTGGAACGACATCGTGCGCCCGGCCGTGCAGAAGGGGGTTGCCGAGAGACCGCGTGCCGCATCGCCCGCCGAACACGGCTGGATCATTACCGCCGTGGACGACGCCGCCCCTCAGCGCGCGATCGCTGACGCTCGCCGCATGATCGCCTTCTATCTCACGGTCAAGACTTACGACCCGTTCGTGGCCCACCACGGCTGGGATGCTCCCGTTGCGCGACTGCGCGCCGCGTTCCGTACCGGCGACACCGAGGGGATGGCCGCGGCCGTCACCGACGAGATGTTGACCGAGATCGCCCTCTGCGGGACGACCGCCGACGCGAAGGACATGCTCACCCGCCGCGCCGGCTCGCTCCCGCGCAGCGTCGGCTACTTCGCTCCACCGAGCTTCCTGGTGAGCCCCAAGCGCCGTACCGCGTACGCCCGCGCAAGCCTTGCCCTGATCGACGCCATACGGGTGGAGTCCTGACTGCTCACTTCCGTGCCGCACGGTCTCGATATACCGCTGGCCTCTACCGCGCGAAATCCTACGCCGACTGTGGCTTCTCATCCGCCCGGACAGCCGTCCCTCAGCGCTCCCCGGTCGCGGCGCCATTGTCGTGCGGTTGGAGGAGCTGCCGTCGGCCGGCCTGATGCCCGACCGGGTGCACTCCAGCGCGAAGGAAGCCACGGTAACCGACAGCGGCCAGCTGGTCGTGGTGGTGAAGCTGCCGGCGATGAACCGTAGCGACTCCACCACGACCAAGCTCAAGCTGCGGGGGCGAAACAGGGCTACCGGGCGGCCATGCGGGTGGAGGGGTTGGGCGGAACCCGATCGGCGCGGCACCCGGCCTCGGCGCTGAGCGAGTGACCGAGGTCATGGCCGAGATGGGGATGCTCATCAATGACCGGCGTCCCGCATTCGTGGCCTGGCTGGAGCGCAAGCTGAACGGCCCCGGCCGAGGGCGTCCGCGAATGGATACGTCGCGTGTGCGGGCATCAGGCCGATGCCGGCGGGTCGTGCCTGCAGCCCTGTCGCAGGTTCTCGCGCTATGACGGTCCGGCTGGACGGCGAACCGGGCCCGTGCGCAACGGCGAGTCGGTGTAGCCCGCTACACCATCGGTCCGGGAGAGCACTCCCTCGCGGCCGTCGACGGTCAACGGGATCGTGAACATCAGAAGCTCACACCCGTCTGCGCGAGAGGACGACATCATGAAGGCCCTGCTCACGATGAAGCCGGTGCTCTGGTTCCTGTTCCTGTTCAACCTGGTTGCCGTCGCGGTCATCCACTTCGTCTACGACGACGCCCCTGGCTTCGCCGTCACCGTCGGCATGGGCCTTGTCTCGGTCAAGGCAGGCGTCGCCCTCCTTGCCCAGGGCCTCAGACAGCGGGCCAAGCAGGCACCGGAAATTCAGGACGCCGGACGGGTGCTCAGCGGTTCCGGTCCGCAGCGCGTACAAGCGGATCCCGCGTCGTCGCTGACCGGAGGACCCTCGCGGCGCAGCGCGTAGGGGCTGGGGGAGAAGGGCCCGCCCTGTGCGATTACCAGTCCCGGGTCCGCTGGTGCGGCCGGCGCTGGCAGAGGCGGAGCATCGTCGGACAGTAGTGAGAGGGAAATCATGATGAGGAAGCGTCTGTTGTCGCGGTTGCGGCCGCACTCCGTCCGAGCACGGTTCACGGTGGTTGTGGCGGCGCTGACTCTGGTGGCGTTTGCGCTGGTCGGTCTGGTCGCTGATCTGCTGATCCGCGACCAGGTCGAGGCGCGCGTGTTCATGGAGGGGAAGCGGGTGGCCGCCGAGTGGGCGGCCACGACGCGGCTGGGGAGCAAGCTTCTGCCGACCCCGGTCGGCTCGGTGAACCTGCTCCAGCTCGTCAATGAGCGTGGGCACGTGGTGGCGGCCAGCAAGGCGGCGGAGGCCAGGCCGCGGCTGAGTACGGTCTGGCCTTCGAGCGACGACCCTTTCCAGTACCACATCGACTGTGCGGCGGGGGATCCGTGCTTGATGCTGGTGGCGATGCGGCTTGGTCAGAATCATGTGGTGTACGCGGCCCGGGAGAGTCCGGCCACCCTCAGCCGGCACAACCTGGAGTTCGTCCTGCTGGGTGTGGCCCTGCTGGCCACCGCCATGGCTGCCTGGTCGACCTGGACGGTGGTCGGCCGGACGCTACGCCCGGTCACAGTCATCCGGAGCCAGATGGCTCAGCTCACTACCAGTGAGCTGAGTCTGCGCGTGCCACAACCGTCCGGGCATGACGAGATCGCTCAGCTCGCCCGCACCTTCAACGAGACGCTGGAGCGCCTGGAGAACGCGATGGAGCGCAGGCGGCACCACACCTCCGTCATCGCCCACGAGTTGAAGACCCCGGTGGCCGGGCTGCGTGCCCAGTTGGAGGAGGCGCTGCTGTACTCGGACGTGGATCCGCGCACGACTATCCACACGGCCCTGTCCACGACGGAGCGGCTGCATTCGCTCATCGACGAGCTACTGGAGTACTCGCGGATGCACACGGCCGAATTCGAGCCGGTGGACCTGACCACCCTGATAGGGAAGGAGGTGAAAGCGCGGGTCGGCGATCCGCCGATCCGCGGCCACGTGGCGGCCGGGTTGACCGTCCTCGGCAACCCCACGCATCTGGTGAGCGTGGTGAACAATCTGCTGGTCAACGCCCAGCGGCACGCCAGGACAGGTGTCCAGATCACCGCCGAAGGCCTCGACGGGCAGGTTGTGGTGACCGTGACCGACGACGGCGACGGCATCGCGCCCAAGGATCGCGAGCGCATCTTCGACCCCTTCGTCCGGCTTCCCGACGGCCGCCGCCGCGACCCGAAGGGGAGTGGTCTGGGATTGGCCATCAGCCGCGCCATCGCCGTTGGCCACCAGGGCACCCTGAGGGTGGAGGACTCCGAGCGCGGATCCCGTTTCGTCCTGAAACTGCCGCTGCTCACCGGCGATCAGGACCGCAACGGTGATCAGACCTCCGGAGCGGAACGGGTGGCCGACGACGAGCGGCAACCGGCCATGACGCCCGACAGCATCCAGCAGCCCAGCACCACTGCATGACGCTGTGAGGTGTGGACGACGGCCCTGGAGTTCCTCTGGCCCTCTTCGGGGGCGACCGACACGGCGTGGTCGGCCTGACCCGGAACTCTGGGCTGGAGCACGCCGAGCACGGCATTACGGTCAACGCCGTCGCCCCCGGCGCCATGAGGACCCCGTTGCTGGAGGCCGGTCTGAGCCAGATGACGCCGGAGGAGATCGACCAGCAGTTCATCAGCGTCCACCCGATGAAGCGGATCGCCCGCCCCGAGGAGGTCGCCAACTTGGTGGCCTTCCAGGGCCACGGCGATGCCCTCACCGGCCCGGATCAGCTCGCCGCCGATCTCGATGTCCTCCAACGCGACCCGGCGCAGGCCGTGGTGGGCGATCGACAAGTAGCGCAGCATCTCCTCGACGCCCCCTGCGATCACTTTCGGGTCGCCGGCATCGCGGAACACGGCGAGCTGTGCGGGGTTGCGCAGCAGGGCGAGCGTACCGAGAGCGATCATGTTGGCGCTGGTCTCGTGACCGGCGATGAGCAGCACCACGCCCATTTGGGCGGCGTCGGCCAAGGTGACTTCTCCGGCCTTGACCCGTTCGGCGATGTCGGCGACCCAACCCTCGCCGGGTGAGTCGGTTCGGGTCTCGATGAGCTTGCCCAGGTACTCGCGCAGTTGCCGGCCGGCCCGCCTGCTCTCTTGGGGCGTGGCGTTGCGATCGACGGCGATGACGCTGTTGCGCTGGAAGAACTCGTGGTCCCGGTAGGGAACGCCGAGTATCTCGCTGATCATCAGCGACGGCAGGGGCAGGGCCGGCGCGGTCACCAGATCCGCCGGATTGGGGCCGGCCAGCATCGTGTCGATCAGCTCGTCGGTGATCCGCTGGATCACCGGGCGCAGCGCCTGGACGCACTTGAGGGTGAACGGGAACGTCATCAGGCGGCGGAACCGGCTGTGTTCCGGCGCGTCCGCGTTGAAGATCGTCAACGCGCGGTGATCCACCATCCCGGCGTTGGCCGCGTTCTGGTGCGGGAATCCCGGGTGTCTGTCGTCGGCGCTGACGCGTGGGTCCGACAGGATGGCTCCTGCCTTGATCAGCTGCTCGGTGAGTCTTCGACGGCGATGGCCTGTGCTGGGCAGACTGCGGCGGCGCGCCGGACGTCGGCGGCGTGCCGGTCCGACAGGCGGTCATTGACGAGGACGACGAGCCCGTCCTCGTCGCGCTGGTCGAACACGTCCGCGGCGGCGAGCACGCACGACCCGGCCCTGATCCGTGCAGACGGTATGCGTCCCCAGATCCAGATTCCGCGCCGGATCACCGAGAATGAACTCGGCATCCAAGCCGGCAAGCGCGGCTGGGGACCGCAGTTGCGTCCGGTACGGCTCCCAAGCGCCGGCGAGGATCTGCTTGGACAGTGGCGGACGGTCGTAGGGCAGGCACGGTTCGGCTCCCAGCACGGTCACCTTGTCGCGGTAGCCGTGACGCCGCAGCGCCTCCACCGTCGAAAGCCCGGCCGCCGAGGCACCGACCACGAGGACACCAGTGGTATCGATCATGTCCACTCTCCTGTCTCCGCCGACGTATGAGGCGGCGTAACGCTTGGTGGCCTGTCCGACGTCACAGGTGAAGGGCCGTTCCGCGTTCCGGACCAGGCCGGCAGCGATATCTGGTGCTACCAGCATCCCGACCGGCTCATTTCGGCTCGAGAGAGCGCGCCCCCGGATCCTGGGTGTACCTGGCTACACCCAGACGAGCGCCCCGGGAAGGGCGAGATGGACGCGCACGTCGTGACTACGGCGCGGCAAGGATGATCGATACGGGGGCGTGGGCCGGCCGTTCAGGAGTTGTTCAAGTAGGTCAGCACGGCCAGCACCCGCCGGTGCCCACTGTCGCTGGGTGGCAAGCCCAGCTTGAGAAAGATGTTGCCGACGTGTTTGCTGACCGCCCGCTCGGTGACGACCAGGGTCGATGCGATGGTCGTGTTGTCGAGCCCCTGGGCCATCAGGGCGAGAACTTCCCGTTCACGCGGGGTGAGTGAGTCCAGAGGCGAGTCCGGGCGGCGGGTGAGGAGTTCGGTCACCACTTCGGGGTCGAGTGCCGTGCCGCCGGCCGCGACCCGTTCGAGCGCGTCCAGGAATTCATCCACCCGGCCCACCCGGTCCTTGAGCAGGTAGCCGACGCCGCTGGCGTCTCCTCTCAGCAATTCGGCGGCGTAAGACTCCTCGACATACTGCGAGAGCACAAGTATCGGCAGCCCGGGAATCTCTTGGCGGGCCGCGAGCGCCGCCCGCAGGCCCTCGTCGCGGAAGCCGGGCGGCATCCGGACGTCGAGCACGGCGACGTCAGGGCGGTGGGCAAGCAAAGCCGGAAGCACTTCGGGCCCGCTGCCCGCGATGGCCACGACGTCGTGTCCCCCACTGGCGAGCAGGAGAACAAGGCCCTCCCGCAGCAGGGCGTTGTCCTCGGCGATCACCACACGCAAGGCAGTTTCACCTCGATCAGAGTCGGTCCGCCCGAAGGGCTGGTGACGGCGAAGATCCCGTCGAGCGCGGCGACTCGTCGGTGGATGCCGAGCAGCCCGGACCTGCTCGCTCCGTTCTCCAGGCAGGACGCCGATGTGACCTCCTCGGCTCCGCCCCGGCCTTCGTCCCGTACCAGTACTTTCAGGCCGTTCTCGGCCCGAACGAGCTGGACCTCAGCGGTGTCGGATCCGCTGTGCTTCGCGGCGTTCGTCAGCGCCTCGGCCACGACGTAGTAAGCGGCGGCCTCGACGGCCGCCGGTGCCCGTACTCCGTCGTTCATGCCGTCGACGCCGACGCGGACGTCGAGGCCGCTGCTTGCGGCCAGGGCCCGTACCGCTCCGATGAGACCGCGGTCGGTGAGGATCGGCGGATGGATCTCGCGTACCACCTGTCGCAGCTCCGCCAGGGCGGTCTCGGCCTGATGCTGTGCTTCGCCAAGGAGCTTGCGCGCGGTCTGCGGGTCGTGCTCCCAAGCACGTTGTGCCAGGCCGAGCCGCATGGACAGCGACACCAGCCGGGCTTGGGCGCCGTCGTGCAGATCCCGCTCGATGCGACGCAGTTCGGCGCCGTGCGCGGCAACGGCGCCGGCCCGGGTGGCCGTCAGCTGCTCGACGCGTGCGGTGAGCCGCACTCTCGGCGACGGCCTGAGCAGAGTGGTCGACCATGCGGCGTCGAGGTCCGCCAGCCGGCCGATCAACGGGAGTACGACCGCTCTGCGGCCCATGAGGCCGCACCACAGCCCATCGATCGGCAGCCCCACCAGCCACAACGGTACGGCGGTCCACACCAGTTGGCCGTAGATGAAATGAGCGACGAGCCAGCGGAGATCGGTGTACGTGCCGGGGTCGTGGATCACCGTGCGCAACCGCTGGCGGAGCCGGCCCTCGATCGGCAGGTATGCCTCTGGGATCGTCTGCCCGGTCCACGCCTGGGTCCGCTGCCGTTTCCAGCCGGCTATCTTGCGCACCAGCAGCACCGTCTCGGGCAAGGTCGCGGCGCCGATCAGAAGCAGGGTGGCGACGGCGGTGAACAACAGCACGGTGACGAAGAGGTATGAGGCGAAGGCCAGCCACGCGCTCAGCGCAAGCTGAAGCGTCGCCCGGGCCGCTTGCCCCACCGTTGCACGCATGCTGACCAGCATAAACGCACTTCTGAGTGCCTCCAGGGGGCCGATGCCACTCCCGGGGTGTAGCGGGCTACACCATGGGTTCGGGGGAGCAGCCCATCGCGGCGACAGCACGGGGGACGGCAGGGTTGATTGCGAAAGCTGACCACCAGCCCATGCCCCGCCGGTACGACGAAACGATCACGCAGTTGCCACCAATTTTCACCCCCGTCCCACACAGGCGGGGCGGGGGAGCATCCGGTGGACGACGAGCGACGACATGGACCCATCGGCGGGTCGCCTTGGCGATCTATCGGGCCGGCTGGCGCCCGAATCGGGCGATGTCTCAACGCATCTCGAAATGAGGAGAGTTATGAAAAGGATCATCTGCGTCGCGGCGCTCGCCGCGACGACCGTGCTCACGACCGCTGGGGCCGGACACGCGACGAGCCATACCGCCCTGGAGTCGACCGGCAGGAAGCCGCAGCAGATCCTCATCGACCAGTGCGGGCACATCGGGGCGAAGACCGCCCCCGCCCGCAAGCACTGCTGGGTGAAGGCCGGGAACAGCGGCACTGCCGGAGTCAAGAGGCCCACGCTCAGATGCCGCACGTATTCGAGCGTGACACTCTGCGGCCGGCCCAAGCTCACCAGGCTTCAGCTTCTGTGCGTGCGCAAACTCGTCGAGAGCGGCCTCAGCTACCGGCGATCCGAGGTGGAGTGCTTCTTCATCAGGAAGAAGCCGTAGGAACGGGTACGCGGTCAGGGGCAGATCCGGCGTCGTCCGGTCCGTGCGACCGCGACGACCTGGAGTCCCGCCCTTGATACCGCGCAACGTACGGTGCGGGGTCGCGCTCGGGAGGGCACCCCGTCAGAGCAGCGAATATCCGCCGTCGACCGTGATCGTCGTTCCGGTCACATAGGCGGATGACTCGGAGGCCAGGAAGAGATAGATGCCGGGAAGGTCGGCGGGCGTGCCCCAACGTCGCAGCGCCGTGTGCGACACGATGTCGTTGTCGCGTTCCGTGTCGCGGCGCCAGTGGGCGCCCAGCCCGGTGTCGAACCATCCCAGTGCCACCGCGTTGACGGTGATGCCCTGCGGCCCGAGCTCCTGTGCAAGGGCCTTTACCAGGGAGTGCGCGCCGCCCTTGGAGGCCGAGTACGCGGCCAGCCCGGCCCGCGGCCGGTCGCCCAGCACCGAGCCTGTCACGATGATGCGGCCACCGGCCTTCATCACCGCCGCCCCCGCCCGCGCCCCGAGGAACGTCCCGGTCAGGTTCACATCGACGATCTCCCGCCAGACGTCGGGCGTCGTCTCCGTGACTGCCGAGATCTCCGGCGACACCCCGGCGTTGCAGATCCACGCGTCCACACCGCCGAAGCGTTCCAGCATGCCGGCAGCGACGGACTCGTTGAACGCGGCGTCACGCACATCTCCCGCGCACACGAGGGGGTCGCCGCGGAGGGAGCCGGCCACCTCTTTCAGAGCTGCCTCGGAGCGCGCCACCAGTCCCACCTGCGCCCCCGCCGCATCGAAGGCGGCAGCGAGGACACGTCCCAGGCCGCGCCCGGCGCCCGTGATCACCACTCGCCGCCCCGACACGGCGGCATGGACCGTCGGCATTCGTATCTCACTCTCCATCTGTACGGGGGACTCAGCTCTCGGGCGATCATCAGCTGCCGGATTTCGTTGGTTCCCTTCGGAACCGGCTCAGCGGGGGAGAGCGCGACATCGGACCTCGCCGGACGGGAGCAGCGGCCTGTGGTGTGTCGTCGCCTCCGGTCAGACGGTTGCGACCGGGGTGAGCGGGCTGCCCTGGGTTCCCGGCAGGCGTAGCGGGGGAGCCGTGAGCAGGAATCGGCTGCGGTTGTGCTCACGGAGCCAGGCCGCGAGCTCGTGCAGGTACCACAGCTCGCCGAGCGGAACACCGAGCTTGAACAGGCACAGATGGTGGATCGGAAGCAGCGTTCGCCTGCCCTCGCGGGTGTCGACGCCCACCCCTTCGACCGCGTAGTTGTCCGCCACCAGCGCCGAGATCTGCGAATCGGCGATCCAGTCCAGCAACGCCGGATCCTCGGCGTCCAGGTAGGAGGCCGTGGTGTGGATCGCAACAGGGTCCGGGTTGCGCCCCCAGGCGAGGACCTGGGTGGCGAAGCCGGTGTGCAGGAGGAGCATGTCGCCGGGCTCGACGACCACGTTGTCCGCGGCCATGATCTCCTGAAGCGTCTTCAGGTTCACCGGCTTCCAGTCGGTGCCCAGGTGGTGCGCCAGGTCGACGAGCACGCCCCGGCCCTGAACCCCATGCGCCGCCATGTGCTCCAGACCGAGGTGGCGGGCGAAGCTGAGGCTCCCGCTGCCGTCTCCCTTGGCGTCCTCCTGCGGTCCGACGACGTCGTGGCCAGGCCGGAATCCGTTGTAGTAGACCGGCTCGTCGATCCCGTCGCCGTCGGCGTCGAACTCGGCGCCCTGATGGGACAGTGAGTCCCACTGCGTGGAGTACTGCAGCCATAGGGTCACCACGTCATCGGCCCACAGGTCGATGTAGTCGGGGTTGATCGACTCACGCGCGATCACGTTGTAGAAGGTGTCCTGCTTGTGCTGCAGATCCTCGGTCGGCTTGAGGATCGGCGGGTATCGCCGCTGGTTGAGCGCCGTTCCGCCGGGATAGTCGAGGGGCAGGCTCAGGCTGAAGCTGATCCCGTGCTCGACCTCACGCACTCCCTCCAGGACCTTCTGGGGAGTGATCAGGTTGATGCGCCCCAGCTCATCGTCCTCGCCCCAATCGCCCCACGTCGAGCCTGGCGGACGCTGCTCCCACCGCTTCGTCATGGTCACTCCTTCTCGTTCCTGGCGGCAATTCCACCTTGACGACGTTCGCATGCTATGGACGGTTGTACTGATCGGTCAATAGATAAAACCTGTTCACGCTTCATTGACAGGCCATTGAGCAGCTATTCCCATTGCTGCGAAGGCAATATTAGACTGGTTGGTCGAAACATAGGCGTGTCGTCGCCTCCGAGCGGCGACCCCTCCGAATCCTGGAGACACGATGAGCGAGCCCATGGAGGCGTTGGTCGCGCTGGGTGTGCGTGCCGTGATCGGCGCGCACACCCAGGCACAGGACGCCGGCCGCACCGACGACGTCGTCGCGTTGTACACGCCCGACGGAGTTCTCGAGCTGCCCGGCGCCGCGCCGATCGAAGGCCACGACGCGCTCCGCGAGGCGTTCAAAGGATGGGCGCCGACGAAGCCGCAGCTCCATCTGGTGGCCAACACCGTCCTCAACTCCTGGACCGAGGACGAGGCGACGGCCGTGAGTGACGTCGCCTTCCTCCAGCGCGGGGAGTCCGGCTGGGCGGTGCAGGTCATCGGGCGCTACGTCGACACCATGCGCCGCCAGGACGGCACATGGCGGCTGGCCCGGAGGAGTACGACCTACCAGCCATAGCGTCCCCGTTCCGAACGGACTGCCAGTCGAACTTGGAGAGAGATGAACCCATCCATCGAGGCATCGGTCGCGGCGGGAGTCCACGCGGCCATCGCCGCCTACGCACATGCGCTGGACGCCGGCCACATCGACGATCTCGTTGAGCTGTTCTGCCCCGACGGCGTCGCCGAAATCGCCGGCGCCGGCACGTTCGAAGGCCACGACGACATCCGGGCGGGCTATTCCGGCTGGGTGCCGACGGCGCCGCAGCTGCACCTGGTGGCCAACACCGTCATCACCTCGTGGACCGAGGACGAGGCGACGGCGACCAGCAACCTGGCGTTCTTCCACCGCGGTGAGCCGGGTTGGGCCGTGCAGCTCGTCGGGCGCTACGACGACACCTTGCACCGGCACGGTGGCGCATGGCGGTTCCAGCGAAGAGTCACGACCTTCCTGCCGTAAGGAGGCTGCGCCCGGTCGGCGGGGGGACCGACCGGGCGCTTCCTGGTCACCAGGCGACAGGGAGCTCGTAGATGCCGTAGGCCTGCGAGTCCTCCTTGAACTTGAGCTCTTCGAAGCCGACGGCGAGCCGCAACGTCGGCGCCCGCCTGAAGAGGGTGCTGAAGACGACCTGCAGCTCGATGCGCGCGAGCTGCTGTCCGACGCATTGGTGGGGGCCCCAGCCGAAGGCGTGGTGGTGCGTTGCCGGGCGGGTGAGATCGAGCCGTTCGGGCTCGGGGAACGCCTGCGGATCCCAGTTGGCCGCCGGCAAAGACGCGATGACGCCCTCGCCCGCCCGGATGGTCTCGCCGTCGATCTCGATGTCCTCGACGGCGACCCGCCGCGCGAGGAGGTGCGGGATGGTGAGGTAGCGCAGCAGCTCTTCGACGACGTTGGCCACCACCTTCGGGTCGTCGGACGCCTCACGCAGGATCGCGAGCTGGTCCGGGTTCCGCAGCAGCAGCGCGGTGGCCAGCGTGATCATGTTCGCGCTGGTGTCGTGGCCGGCGACGAGCAGGATGTGGCCCAAGGGCGCCGCTTCCCCGAGGGTCAGATCGCCCGCCTTCACACGTTCACCGAGGTCCGACAGTACGTCGTCGGCCGGGGCGTCCATCTTCTTCACGATCAGGCCGGAGATGTAGGAACGCAGCGCGGCAGCCGTTGCGGCCGATTCCTCGGCGGTCTTGTACCGGGCGTTGGTCGCGCCCGCATGCTCCTGGAAGAACACGTGGTCCTCATAGGGCACGCCCAGCAGCTCGCAGATCATCAGCGACGGCAGTGGCAGTGCCAGCGCCTCGTTCAGGTCGGCCGGGTTGGGACCCGCCAGCATCTTGTCGATCAGGTCGTCGGTGATGGCCTGGATGGCTGGCCGCAGCTTCTCCATCCGGTTGCGGGTGAACGAACTGGTCAGCATCCGGCGCCATCGGGCGTGCTCGGCACCGTCGGTGTTGTTGATCGACGGCTGCATGTGGCTCGCGTGCTCTTTCATGGCCTTGGTGGTGTGCGGGTAACCGGGCGCGCCGATGTTCGCGCTCAGCCGGGGGTCGACCAAGATCTTCCGCTGGGTGGCGTGGCTGAGGACGAGCCACGGGGTGCTGCCGTCCCACGTCTGGACGCGTACGACCGGCTTGCCCGCATCATGCAGTTTGAGCAGGTCTGGCGGCGGCGCGAACGGGCAGGTGGCGTCTCGGGGTGTCGGGAACTCGGGGAGTTGCTCGGCGCTGTCTGCCGCGCCGGTTGTCGTGTCGGCCATGGCGTTCCTCCGCTGGGTGATCAGTCTTCGATATGGATGGCGAGGGCGGGACAGATCGCCGCCGCTTCGCGGACGGCCTCGGACTGCTCGGCCGGTGGGGACCCGTTCAGCAGCACGACGATGCCGTCCTCGTCACGCTGGTCGAACACCGCCGACGCCGCCGTCACGCATTGCCCGGCCGCAACGCATTTGTCCTGGTCAATGACAACTTTCATGGGGTTGCCTCCGAAGCTTCCGGTAGATCGGCATCAGTTCAGGGGGAAGTGGCAGGCGGCGTACTGGCCAGGCCGCACCTCGCGCACGGTCGGCTCCTCGACGCCGCAGATGTTCTGGGCGATCGGGCAGCGTGACTTGAACCGGCAGCCCTCGGGAGGCCGCAACGGCGAGGCGATGTCTCCGGCGAGCGCCGGTCCGGCGAAGCCCTTGTCCGGGTCCGTCAGTGGCACCGAATCCAGCAGCGCCCGCGTGTACGGGTGCGCCGGCTTGTCGTAGACCTCGACGGAGTCGCCGAACTCACACATCTTGCCGAGATACATCACCAGGACGTTGTCACTGATCGTTCGCACCACGCCCAGGTCGTGGGCGATGAAGACGATCGTGAGGTCGAACTCCTTCTTGAGCCTTTCCAGCAGGTTCAAGATCTGTGCCTGCACCGAGACGTCGAGGGCCGACACCGGCTCATCGCAGATCAGCAGGCGCGGGTCGAGCGCGAGCGCCCGGCCGATCGCCACCCGCTGAGCCTGGCCGCCGGACAGTTGACGCGGGTACATGCCGGCGAAACGATCGTTGCCGAGTCCCACTTCCGCGAGCATCGCGGCGGACTTCTCGGCTTGTTGCTTCGCCGGCGCGCCGGCGATCGCCAGCCCTTCCACGACGAGGTCCTTCACCGGGCGGCGGGGATTGAGCGACGCCACCGGGTCCTGGAAGATCATCTGCATCTCCCGGCGCAGCTCCCGCATGCGCTTCTCCGGCACGTGGTTGATCTGCTCCTCGCCGTAGCGGATCCGTCCAGCGGCGATCGGGTCCAGGCGGAGTACGGCCCGCGCCGTGGTGGACTTGCCGCAGCCGGACTCGCCGACGATGCCGAGGGTCTCTCCTCGGGCGAGATCGAAACTGATGCCCGCGACCGCTTTGAAAGACCCGCCTCCGGTGTGGTGGACGACCACAAGGCCCTCGACCGTGAGCAGGGTCTCCTCGTCGCTCCTGAGGTGAGCGCTTCCACTACCGGCCAACGAGATCACTGTCCTTGGAGTCGGCGGCGCCGCTACGCGCCGGGTTCACGCACGCCACCTGGTGGTCCTGCCCCACCGCCTTCATGGCAGGACCGGGGTCGGTGCACGCCGCTTCGGCGTAGTCGCACCGCGCCGCGAAGCGACATCCGGCGGGAGGATCCGTGGGCGCCGGAAGCGAGCCCGGGATCAGGCGCAACGGCGTGTGGCGCTCATGGTCGATCGTCGGCGTGGCCCCGAGCAGTGCATGGGTGTACCGGTGCCGGGGCGCCTCGAACACCTGGCGCGTGGCGCCGATCTCGGCCATCTTGCCGGCGTACATGACCGCGACCCGGTCCGTACGGCCGGCCACCACGGCGAGATCGTGGCTGATCAGCATCAGCGCCATGTCGCGTTCAAGCTGGACCTTGCGCAGCAGGTCCAGGACCTGCCGCTGGATCGTCACGTCCAGGGCGGTCGTGGGCTCGTCCGCGATCAGCAGGTCCGGCTCGCATGCCAGCGCGATGGCGATCATCACCCGCTGGCGCATGCCGCCGGACAGCTCATGCGGGTAGCTCCGCAGCCGACGTTCAGGGTCGGGGACACCGACCTCCTTGAGCAGACCGAGCGCCCGGTCTCGGGCCTCGATTCGGGATACGCCGAGATGCCGCCGCATGCCCTCTGTCAGCTGGCGCTCGACGCGCACGACCGGGTTGAGCGAGCGTCCGGGGTCCTGGAAGACCATCGCGATCTGCTTGCCCCAGACCTCCTGCGACTGTTTGTGGTTCAGCGCCAGGAGGTCCCTGCCTTGGAAGCACACCTCTCCGGAATGCGCGGAGCGAGCCGGCATGAGGCCCATGATGGACCGCGCCATCACCGACTTGCCGGAGCCGGACTCTCCGACGACGCCGAGCGCCTGACCCTTTCTCACCTCGAAGGACACACCGTCGACCGCACGCACCACGCCCCGTGGCGAGCCGATGTGCGCGTGCAGATCCCGCACCTGCAGCAGAGGATCGTCAGTCATCGTCCTCGCGGCCTTTCATGGCGGACGCGACCGCCGTCTGATCCGTCGTTCGTGACCACGGCCGCCTCACTTCGCCTGGATCCAGAGCTGATCAGGAAGCAGCGAGCCCAAGCCGTACTGCTTGACGCCGCCCACGTTGGCGTTCGCCATGAAGCCGGGCTCGGCCCGCGCGTAGAAGATCACCGGCGTGAGCTCGACCAACCGCCGCTGGACGATCTCGTAGGCGGCGGCGCGCTCCTGCGCGGACTGCGCCGTTCGGCCCTTCTCCAGCGCCACGCTCATAGCGGAGTCCTTCACCCGGCTGAAGTTGCCACGGGATTCGCTGTGGACCCCGAACCACAGGCGCGGCTCGGGGTCGCCGAAGATCACCGAACTGCTGATCGCTTCGAAGTCGCCGGTCACCGTGCGCACGCCGGACTCCGAAGGGTCGAGCACCTCGACGCCGACCTTGACGTTCTTGAAGGTGCTCAGCTGGGTCTGGAGGGTCTCACCAAGCTGGCGAGTCGCGGGACTGATCGCGGTGTAGGTGAACGACAGTGCCTTCCCGGCGGCGGCGAGTTGGTCGAAAAGCTTCTGCGCCTCGGCAGGGTTCCGCTGCTGCAGCGGGATGTTCCGGTAGAAAGGTGAGCCTTCGGGGAACAGCGTGGCGGGAACCTGAGCCGTTCCGTTGTAGATGGCGTCATTGATCCCCTGCGGGTCGATCGCCATGGACAGAGCCTTACGCGCCCGCGGGTCGTCGAACGGGGGCTTGGAGTTGTTGAGCACCAGAGCGATGCCGCCACCGAGAGGGACCACACCCGTCTGGCGTCCGCTTTGCGACGCCTTCTTCAGGTTGTCGGAGTCACCCTCGACGACCACGTCGGCGGCTCCGCTGGTCGTGTTGTTGTAACGCTGGGCCTTGTCGGGCATCCCCCTGACCTCCAGGCGGTCCAGGTAGGGCCGCGGAGCGTCCCAGTAGCGCTTGTTGCGCACCATGACGATCCGGTCCTGCCGCGCCCACTTCTCCAATACGAACGGTCCTGCGCCGATCGGCTGGGAATCGACGGCTTGCCGGCCCTGCTTGAGGACGTCCGGCTTGCCGATCCAGTTCAGCGAGGTCGTGACGATCGCGAACGCGAAGTTGGGCACCGGCTCGGTCAAGGTCACGACCAGGGTGCTGTCGTCGACGATCTTGGTGGATCTGATCAAGGAGGCTTGAGGCAGGTCGGGGGAGCTGAGCTTCGGGTCCTTGATCCGTTCCCAGCTGAAGGCCACTGCCTCGGCGGTCAGCGGCGTCCCGTCGGAGAAGAGGACGCCCTTGCGCAGAGTGAGCGTGTGCGTTTTCCCGCCATCGTCGGTGGAGAAGCTTTCGGCGATCCTGTACTCGATCTTCTGGGTCTGCGGGTCGTTGATCATCAGTTGCCCGTACAGCGCGTTGCCGACGGTTGTCGAGTTCGCCCAGGAGTTCGCCAGCAGCGCCGGATCCAGACTGCGTGGTTCCGCCGACTCGATCACGCGGCCGACGCCTCCGGTCACCGGCCGGCCGGTCGGTCCCGCACCGGACGACGGCCGATTGCTCACGTTCGCGCCGCCACAGGCGGCCAGTGCGAATACGGCGAGGGCGGCCGCTGCGCCTGCCCGGGCATGCTTACCGAACATCGCTGTTCACCTTCAGTCATCGTCGGGGGAGGGCCATGAGAGTCGATCGGGCTCACCGCTGGGTCGCGCGGTCGAACCGCGTCCGGAGGTGGTCTCCGACCTGGTTGAGGGAGAAGACGGTGAAGAAGATGACCGCCGCCGGGATGAACACGATGTGCGGTGACGTGGCGATGGCGTCCTTGCCGTCGTTGATCATGCCGCCCCAGCTCGGCGTCGGGGATGGGATTCCCAGCCCGAGGAAGCTCAGCGATCCTTCCGCGACGATCAGCGCCGCGACGACGATCGGCAGATAGGCGCCGATGCCGGGCAGCAGGTTGGGCAGGATCTCCTTGGTCAGGATCCTGGCGTTGCCGGCCCCCATGTTCTTCGCGGCGCGCACGAACTCACGCGAGGCCCACGCGATCGTGTTCGCCCGCGCCAGCCGGATGAACGTCGGGACCGTCACGAGACTCAGGCCGATGAGGATCGTGGTCACGCTCGGTATCAGGATCGAGGCGAGCGCCAGCAACAGGATCAGCGGCGGGAATGCGAGCATCGCGTCTGCCAGGAACGAGATGAACCAGTCCGTCCGACCGCCGAGGTAGCCGGCCAACAGCCCCAGAACCATCCCGATGAGGCAGCCGGTGAGCCCGGCCACGACTCCCACCACCATGGAGACACGCGCACCGTACAGGCTGCGCGAGAGGATGGACCTGCCGAGATTGTCGGTGCCGAAGAGCAGGTCGGGCGAGCCGAATTGCGGTGTGAGCCGCGAGGTGCCCACCGGGACCGTGTAGTCGGCGAGGGGAAGGAGGCTCACGATCGCTGCCAGGGCGATGATCAGGAAGAGCCAGGCGTACGACGCCCAGACGATGACGGAGCGCCGTTTCTTGTAGGCAGGTACGACAGGCGCCTGTGCCACCCGCGGCGGCACGACGGCGTCGTGGGACGTGGCGGTGGCGGTCATACGCGAACCGCCTTTCGTACCCGCGGGTCGAGGAGGCCGTAGCTGACGTCGACGAGCATGTTGACGCCGACGTAGACGATCGCGACGAACGCCACGATCCCTTGGACTGTGATCACGTCGCGGAGCGTGATGGAGGAGGCGACCAGCTGGCCGAGCCCGGGGAGACCGAAGAGGGTCTCGACGACGACCGTGCCGCCGATCAGCCGGCCCAGGTTGATGCCGGCGACCGTGACCAGGGAGAACGACGACGGCCGCAGAGCGTGCCGGAACAGGACGTAGGCCCGGCTCATCCCCTTTGCCCGGGCCGCCTCCACGTAGTCCTCGCTCAGCGTGCCGATCAGGTCGGCCCGCAGGATCCGGTGGAAGGCGGCGATCTCGGTGAGAGCGATGGCGATGGCGGGCAGCATCGCGCTGCGGATGCTCTCCCACAGACCGTCCTCGATGTGCGACCAGCCCGAGACGGGGAACGAGTCGACCTGCAACGCGAGGAAGTAGATGAGGACGGGGCCGGCGACGAAAGCCGGGATGGAGAGGAACGCCGAGGAAAGCGCGCTGATGCCACGGTCGAGCAGGCTTCCCTGTGTCGCGGCCGACACGACCGCGAGGAGGATGGAAAGGACCAGCGCGATGGCCAGGGCCATCACCGCGATCTGCAGGGTGACCGGCATCCGATCGAGGATCGCCTCCGTGACCCCCACACCGGTGATCGGCGACGTGCCGAAGTCCCCGTGCGCCACGGCGCCGATCCAGTCGGTGTACTGACGCCACAACGGCTGGTCCAGCCCGAGCCGGGCGTTCAGCTCGGCAACCGCCTCGGGAGTGGCGTTCTCACCCAGGATCACCGTCGCCACCGAGCCCGGGGCGACGCCGAGGAGCGCCACCGCGGCCACCGTGACCAGGAAGATCACGAGCAGGGCGCGTCCGACGCGTCTTGAAATGTTGAGTATCACGAGAGTTCGCCTCAGACCCTTTCCAAGTCGATGCGAGAGAGGGAGGAATGATCAGGCGTGCGACCGGCCGGCACGGCTTCCGGGCGGGAACGCCGGTGACCATGTCCTGGCTGCGATACCGGGCGACGAGGCGTCGGTTCTGCGGGTCGCCCTTTGCGCGTTCACCGCGGCGCTGACGTTCATGCCGTACCGATCGGTCAAGGTATGGCGTACGGGCACGTGGAGCGGTCTTCGCCAGGGGATCACCCCGGTGACGGCCGCAGTCTGCTGGGTGGGCGGGTCCGGCCGTCACACTGACCCGGCACGAGCCATCTCGGTCCTAAAGGGGTTTGTGATCTGCATGTTCGCCACCCGAGCACCGCAACATCCTCACCTCATAACTCCCGTACGGAGGGGTGTGGCGGGTATCACAAACGCCGACATTAGACCAATCGATCGATACAAACAAGCGTCCATGAAGGAAAGTGAGGAGACCGATAGATCGGGGTGAGGCAAGGCGGGTGCGATCGCCGCCTGGAGGGCACTGGTGCGGCTCGCTGGTAGATCGCCGCATTTCGCAGGCACATGACGGTTGATGAACACTTGCCGAGTCGCCTACTCTCAAGCTTGCCTAGCATTCGACCGATCGGTCGAAGCTATTGTGATGCTCACTACTGAGCGCCCCGTATGACATGGAGGGCACATGACCGAATCGTCGAGGGCAGCGGAAACGGCGGCGGAGCGGGCAGACGGAGCGGGAGACATCGACGTTCTGGTCGTCGGCGCGGGCGTCACCGGCATCTATCAGCTGTACCGCGCCCGTGCGGCGGGCTTCTCGGTGAAGCTGCTCGAGGCAGGCGACGGCGTGGGCGGCACCTGGTACTGGAATCGCTATCCCGAGGCGCGCTTCGACTCCGAGAGCTACACCTACGGTTACCTGTTCTCCAAGGAGCTGTGGGAGGAGTGGGAGTGGTCGGAGCAGTTCGCCGGTCAGCCGGAGATCGAGCGTTACTTCAACCACGTGGCCGACCGGTTCGATCTCCGACGCCACATGGTCTTCAACAGCACGGTGACCTCGGCGGTGTACGACGAAGCTGCCGGCAGGTGGGCCGTCACGTCCAACGACGGATTCCTGTACCGGGCGCGTTTCCTGATCGCTGCGACCGGCGTTCTCTCGATCCCGTTCATCCCTGGGATACCGGGGCGCGAGAGCTTCCGCGGCGAGCAACATCACACGGGGCGCTGGCCGAAGACGCCGATCGATTTCACCGGCAAGCGCGTCGCGCAGATCGGCACCGGGTCCAGTGGCGTGCAGATCGTTCCCGCGATCGCCGATCAGGTCGCGTCGTTGACCGTTTATCAGCAGGTGGCCGACTGGTGTACGCCGCTCAACAACGCGCCGATCACACCGGTGGAGCAGGCCGACCTCAAGGCCGACTTCGAGGCCATTCGCGAGACGCTGAACACGTCACCGAGCGGTTTCCTGCATGAGCTGCCCACCCGGAAGGGCGCCGACGAGACGAAGGAGCAGCGGCGGGAGTTCTACGAGAAACTGTGGAACAGCCCTGGCTTCAGGAAGCTCAGCCAGACGTATCTCGACATGACCACCGATCCCGAGATCAACGCTGAGTGGTGCGAGTTCATGGCCGGGAAGATTCGTGGCATCGTCAAAGATCCCGTGACGGCGGAGAAGCTGATCCCCAAGGGCCATGGCTACGGTGGACGGCGGCCACCCTTCGTGACCGGCTACTTCGAGGCCTTCAACAATTCCAACGTCTCGCTCGTCGACCTCAACGAGAGGCCGATCACCCGTATCACCGAAACGGGGATCGAGACGGCCGACGGGCTGCGTGAGTTCGACATCGTCATCTGGGCGACCGGCTACGACTTCGGAACCGGCGCGCTCAATCGCATGGGCGTCCAAGGCCGTGGGGGGCTCGCGCTCAAGGAGCACTGGAGCGAGGGGCCGCTCACCTACCTCGGGGTCGTGACGGCAGCGTTCCCGAACTTCTTCTTCCCTGGCGGCCCGCATGGCGCCGCCGGCAACAACCCACGGTATTCCGGCGATCAGGTGGATTTCATCACGGATCTGCTGGTCTACGCCCGCGACCATGGCTACGGCGTCATCGAAGTGGACGGCGCCGCCGAGGACGAGTGGACGGGGGCGATGAACTCCAGCACGCAATCGTCCTTCTTGAAGAGCAGCTACTTCTACGGATCCAACATCCCCGGAAAGCCGGTCCGGCAGCTCCTGAACCCGGCCGGGCGGTGGAAGCTGCACGAGCTCATCGCCGAGGCCGTGAAAACGGAGTACTCGATGTTCAAGCTGGTCAAGTCGAGTGCGTGAGCGCTCCGCCGGCACGCCCCAAGGACATCGGCGCGCCACTGGTGTCGGTGGCGCCGCCGTCGCCCTCGCGGTCACCTGGACCGGAGGCGCTGCGCGGGAGCAGTGGTGACCGGCGACGGCGGGCGCGCGAAAACGTGTCCGGGGAACCGGCGGACGCCTGCCGGTCGCGTATTCGCTGACGGCATCGGCGTGCGGCCGGCGCGGAAACGTGGCGATTCTCGAGCGCTCTCGACCCAGGGCAGTCGCTCACGGAGAGCCTCAGGATTGGTACGATATCTCGTCGAGCGGGGGTAAGAAGCGTCCCGCCGCGCCGAACAACGGGGAGTGCGATGCCTCGGCCTCCGGGCCATGGACCGGGTTACGAGACCAAGCGCCAAGAGATCGTTGAACGTGCTGCCCAGCTGTTCGCGCGAAAGGGATACGCGGCCACGGGGATCAACGAGATCGGCGAGTCGGCCGGGCTCACCAAGAGCGCGTTGTATTACTACATCGGCTCAAAAGAGGACCTGCTGGTCGAGATCCAGTCGAGGGTGATGAGGCCGTTGCTTGACACGGCCCGCCGGATCGCCCGCCTGGACGAGGACCCTGTGCTGCGGTTGCGCCTTCTTTCCGAGGCGCTTCTCTCGATCATCGTGCGCCGCCTGGAATATATCTGGGTGTATGAGCACGATTATCGGATGCTGAGCGACGGCAACCGGGCGCGGCTGTTGCGGCAGCGTGGCGAATTCGAGGGAATCATCGCCAATCTGCTGTCCGAGGCGATGGATGCGGGCACGTTTCGAGAGATGCATCCCCGGCTGGCCATGCTGCAATTTCTCAACATGCACAATCACACCTATCAATGGATCCGGCCGGACGGCGAATGGGACCCGTCTTTTCTGTCCCGTGAATACTGCGCGACGCTGTTCGCCGGTTTCGGCGCGCCATCTCATCAGGCCGCCGACTTCGAGGAGCGCGTCCGGCGGTACCGCGAGGAACACCCGGAGATCATCTTGGATCCGCTCGACGCGGCCGACAGCGCCGGCTCCTGACCGGGCCGTCACCGTCGGCCGCGCCGCGTCAGACCGACGCAACCTGCCGAAGCGTCCGCACGATGGCGTCGTGATCCGGCAGCCAGAGGCGTTCCAACTCAGGCGTGTACGGGGCGGGCATCGGCGGCGGAGCCACCCGGACGACCGGCGCGTCGAGATGCCAGAACCCCTCGTTGGCGGCCATCGCCACCAGTTCGGCCCCGACCCCGAAGTCCCTGACGGCCTCGTGCGCGATCACCAGCCGGTTGGTCTTGGCCAGCGAGGCCAGCACGGTCTCGCGGTCCAGCGGGGCGATCGTACGCAGGTCGATGACCTCGACCTCGATGCCCTCGGCCGAGACCGTCTCGGCGGCGGCGAGGCAGTCGTGCAGCATCCGTGAATACGAGACCAGTGTGAGGTCCCGGCCCTCACGGACGACCTTCGCCTTCCCGATCGGCACGAGGTGGTCCGCCGGCGGGCGTGGCCCCTTGCGCCCGTACTGCAGCCGGTTCTCCACGAACACCACCGGGTTGGGGTCGCGGATCGCGGCGCGGAGCAGGCCATAGGTGTCAGCGGGGGTCGAGGGCATGACCACGGTGAGGCCCGGGATGTGGGCCAGGAGGGCCTCCAGGCTCTGCGAGTGCTGGCTGCCCGACGACTTTCCGGCGCCGAACTGGGTCCGGACCACCAGCGGCAGGCTTGCCCGGCCGCCGGTCATGAAACGCAGCTTGGCGGCCTGATTGAGCAACTGGTCGAAGCAGGCGCCGATGAAGTCCATGTACATGATCTCGACCACTGGGCGCATCCCCGCCATGGCGGCGCCGACGGCGGTCCCCACGATCGCCGTTTCAGAGATCGGCATGTCCCTGACCCGGCCGGGGAAGCGATCGGCCAGCCCTCTGGTCAGCCCGAACACGTTCCCGCCCGCTCCGACGTCGATGCCGGCGACGAAGACGTCCGGATCGGCGGCCAGCTCGTGCTCCAGCGCGAGGCGTACCGCATCCATGGTGCGGAAGACCTCGCCGGTGGGCGGGGCGGGCTCGGGAACGGAGGGCCGGACCTCGGAGACGTAGTGGAACAGGGTCTCGGGTGCGGGTGCCGGTGCGCGCCTGGCGGCCTCGACTGCGGCGGCGATCTCCGCCTCGATCTCGGCGTCGACGGCGTCCGCGGCGTGGAGATCCTCCGGGGCCAGGCGTCGGCGCAGCACCAGCAGCGGGTCACGCTCCTTCCAGCCGGCGACCTCCTCGGCGGAGCGGTAGCGTTCAGGGTCGCCCTCGTAGTGGCCGTGCCAGCGGTAGGTCTCGGCCTCTACCAGGACCGGCCCCGCTCCGCGGCGGATCCGCCCGACGATCGCGGTCATCAGGTCGGCCACGGCCACGACGTCGTTGCCGTCCACGTGCTCGTATCCGATGCCGTAGCCGGCCGCGCGGGCCGACAGCGGCGCGCGGTGCTGGTCGGCCGCGCTGGAGAACTCGGCGTAGTGGTTGTTCTCGCACAGGAAGATCACTGGGAGGTTCTCGACGGCGGCCAGGTTCACTGCCTCGTGGAACATTCCCTGGGCTACCGCGCCGTCTCCGAAGAACGCCACCACGACCCCGTGGGTACCGCGGAGCCTGGAGGCGGTGGCGGCGCCCACGGCGATGGGCAGGCCGGCGCCGACGATGCCGTTCGCGCCGAAGATCCCGTGCTCCGGGTCGGCGATGTGCATCGAGCCGCCACGCCCGTGGCACGTTCCGGTGGCGCGGCCCATGAGCTCGGCGAACATCCCCTGGGTGTCCAGCCCTTTGGCCAGGCAGTGCCCGTGGCCGCGATGCGTCGAGGTCACCACGTCGTCTGAAGACAGTGGCCAGCACGCGCCGACGGCGCTCGCCTCCTGCCCGATCGACAGGTGCAGGAACCCGGGTACCTCCGACGCCCGGTACAGTTCGGCGGCTCGCTCCTCGAATCTCCTGATCCGCCGCATTCGGCGGTACATCTCCAGCAGCTCGGCGGCGGGCCGGAGCCGGGGGGTGCTCAGTTCGGTCTGGGTCATGTGTCGCTCTCCCTCTGGCCGGGTGGCGGCCGCTGGGCCGCCCGTCAGGTCGAAGGCGGTCATCTACGGGCGGTCGCGCAGGACGCGCTTGAGCACCTTGCCGGACGGGGTCCGAGGTAGCTGGTCGGTGATCTCCACGCGCGCGGGCACCTTGAACCTGGCCAGCCTGGCCTGGCAGAACTCCTGGATCTCCGCCGGTGTGACCTTCTCGCCGGCCCGCAGGACGACGAACGCCCTGGGGACTTCCCCCCAGCGCTCGTGAGCGAGGGCGACGACGGCGGCCTCCAGGACCGCCGGGTGTTCGTACAGGACCCGCTCGACCTCGGGCGTGGCGATGTTCTCACCACCAGAGATGATCATGTCCTTCTTGCGGTCCTCGATGTACAGGAACCCGTCCTCGTCCAGCCGCCCGATGTCGCCGGTGTGGAACCAGCCGTCACGGATTGCCTGGTTCGTGGCCGCCTCGTCGCGCCAGTAGCCGGAGAAGACCTTGGGGCCACGCAGCACGATCTCGCCCAGCGTGCCGGGCGGGACGTCCCGGCCCTCGTCGTCGACTACGCGCACGCGGACGTGCGGGATCGGGCGGCCGACCGACCCGATCTTGGTGAGGGTGTGTTCCCGGTCCAGGAAGGTGTCGCCGGAGACGGTTTCGGTGAGTCCGTAGGCGTCGGCGAACCAGGCGTTGGGAAACGCCTCCATGATCCGGCGGACGACAGGCTCGGGCGTCTTCTCGCCACCCCCGGCGATGAACCGCACCGACGAGGTGTCGCAGTCCGACAGCCGAGGTTGCTGAAGCACGGCGTTCACCATGGCCGGAGCCAGCCAGAGGTTGGTCGGCCGCTCCCTCGCGATCGCCGCCAGCACATCCCCGGCGTCGAACTTGCGCAGCAGCACCAGGCTGCCGCCGGCATGCCAGGTCGCGAGGGCGGGGAGGTCGAGCCCGCCGACGTGATAGAGCGGTCCGCACACCAGGGTCTTGTCCTCGTGAGTGAGACCCAGGTGGATGATCTGCCCCAGGTTCTTGTAAATCACGTTGCCGTGAGTGATGCGGACTCCCTTGGGCCGCGAGGTGGTGCCCGAGGTGTACATGAGCCGCTGCAGTTCGTCCTCGCCCACGTCCACCGGTTCCGGCCGGGGGCTGCCGTGATTCTCTTCCACCAATGCGGGGTAGGACGTCCAGCCGCGGGGCGCAGGAGCGTCGAGGATGACCCGGTGGCGCAGCGACGACAGGCTCGGCGCCAGGTCGTCGATCGCCCCCGCGAACTCGCTCTCGGTGACGACCGCGGCCGCCTCGGCGTCCCGGAGGATGTACTCCCACTCGGCGGGGGCGAGCCGGAAGTTGAGCGGCAGGAAGACCGCGCCGATCCGGTTGACCGCGAAGACCAGTTCCAGGAATTCGAGGTGGTTGTGAAGGAGGATCCCGACCACGTCGCCGCGGCCGACGCCCAGGTCGAGCAGCCCGCGGGCGAGCGCGCCGACCCTGTTGCGCAGCTCGGCCCCGGTCAGACGCCGGTCTCCCTGGGTGAGGACGGTCTTGTCAGGTCGCCGTGCCGCGTGCTGGTCGAGAACGCTCGCGAGACTGTACATGTGCGGCCTTCTCCTTCCGGGCCCTGCCCCGTCGTGGCCTCATAAATTTTTCCACATGGTCTATGAATCGGATGCAAGGCACCCTAAACCTGCCGTCGGTGGCCTGACAAGGACGTTCTTGAGCACGCAGAAACGCTGGGTCACGACCCCGCAAAAGCGGCTCCGAGCTTGACAGTTGCGACGATGTGACTATTTCATAGACCAACCGTTCAAATTTCAGGGCGTCCGACCAAGGGGGAGCTATGAGGGCTCTGCGCTGGCATGGACCACGGGACCTGCGCTTGGAGGAAGTGCCGGAGCCGGGGCTTCCAGAGCCCGGCCAAGCCCTGGTCGAGGTGGCGTACTGCGGGATATGCGGCACGGACGTTCACGAGTACGCCGCCGGTCCGCACATGATCCGCTCCGGGCCGCACCCTTTGACCTGGCATCGGCCGCCGCTGGCGCTGGGTCACGAGATCAGCGGCATCGTGCGGGCGCTCGGCGGCCCGGTCCCCGGCGTTGCGGTCGGCGACCGGGTGGCGGTCGACCCGTGCTGGAGCTGCGGTACCTGCCGCTGGTGCGTTCGCGGCGAGTACCACATCTGCCCGAAGGGCGGCTCGGTCGGCCTCGCCTCGCCGGGCGGTCTGGCCGAACTGGTCATTGTTCCCGCCGCCGGTCTCGTACGGGTGCCGGACGGGGTCTCGGACGAGCTGGCCGCGCTGGCCGAGCCGCTCTCCGTCGGCCTGCACGCCATACGACGCGGCGGCGTCGCCCCCGGAGACAACGTGCTGATCCTGGGGGGCGGTCCGATCGGGGTCGCGGCCGCGATCGCCTCGCGGGTCGCCGGCGCCGCCGGTGTCTTCGTCAGCGAGCCGGTCCCCGAGCGGCGCAAGCGAATCGCCGACCTGGCGACCGAGACGTACGATCCGGGCGCGTCCGATGTCCGCCGCGAGGTCTACCTGCGAACGGGCAGGGTCGGCCCGGACGTCGTCGTGGAGGCCACCGGCGTCCCCGAACTGGCCGCGGTGGCCATCTCCGCGGCGCGCCGCGGCGGGCGCATCGTGCTGGCGGGCATCGGCGACCGGCCCGCCTCGCTCGACCTGACCGCGCTCACCTTCTACGAGCGCACGCTCGTGGGGAGCCTGGGCTACCAATACGACGTCCCCCGGGTCGTCGCCCTGCTGGACAGCGGAGCGCTCGATCCCGCCCGCATGATCACCGGTCGGTTCCCGCTCGAAGCCGGCCCGGAGCTGTTCGCCGGCCTCGCCGCCGGACGAGGAAACCACCTGAAAGTGCTGCTGACCCCGAAAGAGCTGTGATGATGGACTTCGACCTGCCGCCCGAGATCGTCTCCTTGCAGGAGATGTGCCGGGACTTCGCTGCCAAGGAGATCGCGCCGCACGCGGCGCGCTGGTCAGAGGACGAACTCTTCCCCAGCCGGCTGTTCCGGCAGCTCGGAGAGCTCGAACTGATGGGGATGCTCGTTTCGGAGAAGTACGGCGGCTCTGATGCCGGCATGGTGGCTTACGTCGCGGTGATGGAGGAGCTCGGCGCGGTCGACCAGTCGGTGGCCGCCGCGTGGAACGCCCATTCGACCATTGCCAGCTTGCCGCTGGCGGAGTTCGGTACCGAGCAGCAGAAAGAGGACTGGCTGCGCCCGCTGGCCACGGGGGAGAAGCTCGGCGCGTTCGGCCTTACCGAGCCGGAAGCCGGGTCGGACGCGGCGGGGATCACTACCCGCGCCGAGCGCTCCGGCGACGGCTGGCTGATCAACGGCACCAAGATGTTCATCAGCAACGCCGGCACCGACATGAGCCTCGGCGTGACCATCCTCGCGGTGACCGGAACGACACCGGACGGCGGGAAACGCTACGGCACGTTCTTCATCCCCGACGGCGCGGCCGGCTACACCAAGGGGCAGCGGCTGAAGAAACTCGGCTGGCATGCGCTCGACACCCGCGAGCTGGTCTTCGAGGACTGCTGGATTCCGGCGGAGCACCTGGTCGGACAGGAGGGCAACGGCCTGCGGCAGTTCTTGGCCGTCCTGGACAAGGGACGCATCAGCGTCGCCGCGCTGTCGCTGTCGCTCGCCAAGGCCGCGCTGCGGCTGGCGGTGGAGCATGCCAGGACCCGCCGGCAATTCGGGCGGCCGCTGACCGCCTTCCAGGCCGTCTCCCACAAGATCGCCGATATCGCGACCGAGTACGAGGCCGCCCGCGGCCTGGTCTACCGCGCCGCCTGGCTCGCCGACCAGGGACGGCCACACGCCAAGGAAGCGGCCATGGCCAAGCTGTACGCTTCGGAGCTCGCCAACCGCGCCGCCTCCCAAAGCCTGCAGATCCACGGAGGTTACGGCTACATTCGCGAATCGGAAATCTCCAGGTTCTACGCCGACGCCAAGATCCTGGAGATCGGCGAAGGCACGAACGAGGTGCAGCGCAACGTCATCGCGCGGGCGTTGACCAGGTGATTCGGCCCGCCCGGGTCCAGGTCATCCATCAAGAAATTCTGAGTCGAGCCGGGCTTGGCGCGGCAATGGAGCGCGACAGGAGTCACGCATGAACGATTTCAGGTTCGACGGGCGCGTCGCCATCGTCACCGGCGCCGGCCGGGGTATCGGGCGGGCACACGCCCGCCTCCTGGCGGAGCGGGGAGCGAAGGTCGTCGTCAACGACCTCGGCGGATCGATGGAGGGCGACGGCGTCGACGCCGCTCCGGCGCAGGCCGTCGTCAAGGAGATCGTCGCCGCGGGCGGCGACGCCGTGGCCGACATCAACGACGTGTCCACGCAGGAGGGCGGCCAGGCGATCGTTGACACCGCACTCGAGAACTTCGGCCGCGTCGACATCGTCGTCAACAATGCCGGGATCATCAAATACGCCGGCCTGCCGGAGGTCGATCTGGACAACCTCTGGCGCCATCTCGCCGTCCACCTCATCGGTGCGTTCAACACGACCAGGGCCGTCTGGCCGCACTTCGTCGATCAGGGCTACGGCCGCGTCGTGCTGACGACCTCGAGCGGTCTGCTCGGCCTGGGCAACAACCTGTCGTACGCGACGGCGAAGGCGGGCCTGGTGGGCCTGGCCCGCAGCGCGAAGCTGGCCGGAGAAGCGCACGGGATCAAGGTCAACCTGATAGCGCCGGCGGCGTACACCCGGATGGCCGGCGGCGATCCCCTGGGCAGCGCCGCGGAGACCTCCCCCGAGCAGCGCTTCATGTCCTCAGAGGCGGTGGCGCCGATGGTCGCGTTCCTCGCGCACGAGAGCTGCCCGGTCAACGGCGAGATCTATACGGCGGGGGCCGGACGCTTCGCCCGGCTGTTCATCGCCTCGACCGAGGGCTACCTGCATCACGATGGCATGCCCACGATCGAGGACGTCTCCGGGAACTGGGACGCCATCAACGATGAGACCGGCTACTACGTGCCGTCCGACCTGATGGCCTGGTCCGGCTCATTCCTGAAGCACCAGTTCGCGCCGAGTGCGGATGCCGCGTCCTCGTGAGCGGTAGCACGCGACCACTTCCGATCGGCTGGTCCGCGTCTGGCCATGAAACGCATCGATGTGACACGGAGAGGAGCCGTATATGAGGGATGAGCCCGTTGACGGGGCGGAGCCCGCTCAGGTTTCCCCCAGGCACAACGGCCAGGCCGATCTGCGGGCGGCCGGTCTCCAGGCCATGCGCGAGGCGCTCCCCGGCAGGTTCCCCGAGGGTGACCTCGACCTGCGCGACGGCCGACTTGGAGAGGAACTCGTCGAGATCGGCCTCACCAGCGTCTGGGGCTCCCTATGGGCCCGCGCAGAGCTCGGCCGCCGCGACCGCAGCCTGGTCACGCTCGGCATCCTGATCGCACTCGGAGCCGAGACCGAGCTGAAGACCCATTTCCAGATCGCGATGACGAACGGATTGACCAAGGAAGAGATCGCTGAGGTCATCTACCACGCCAGTGGTTACGCCGGATTCCCCGCGGCGACAGCGGCCCGCAACGCCGCCCGCGAGGCGCTGGAGAGCTAGCTAAGGCGCCCGCGTCTCCGTCGCGACGCGATCGCGCGGACGGACACGGACCCAAAGACGCCGGGACCCTGTCACCGGGCCATCGGCACTCGATATCACGACATCAGGGCATTCAAGGAGCGCACATGTCGCTAGGAGGAAAGGTCGCGGTCGTCACCGGCGGCGGACGCGGCATCGGACGGGCGATCGCGACCGTGCTCGCGGGCCGGGGCGCCGCGGTCTCGGTCTGGGACCTCAGTTCAGAGGGCGCGGAGGAGACGGCCGCCGCGATCCGCGCGGCCGGCGGCACGGCGATCGCGCTGGCGGGCGACGCGGCCGACGCCGCTGCCGTGGCCGCGGCGGCGACCCGGACTCGGAGCGAGCTCGGGCCGGTCGCGATCCTCGTGAACAATGCCGGGGTCACCGCCTACGAGCCCTTCACGAGCATCACCGAGGAATCCTGGGACCGCATGATCAGGATCAACCTCAAGGGGCCGTTTCTGGTCACGAAGGAACTGGTGACCGACATGCTCGAGGCCGGATGGGGCCGAATCGTCAACATCTCCTCGTCGTCTGCGCAGACCGGAGCGCCCGCCATGAGCCACTACGTCGCCTCCAAGGGCGGTGTCATAGGCCTCACCAAGGCCCTGGCGATCGAGTACGCCGACAAGGGCATCACCGTGAACCACGTCCCGCCGGGATTCATCGACACTCCCCTGGTGCGCGAAGGCCCCGTAGATGTGGACGCAGTCGCGGCGACGATGCCGATGAAGCGGGCCGGCCGGCCGGAGGACGTCGCCTACGCGGTCGCGTACCTCGCCTCCGAGGGAGCCGGTTACGTGACCGGCCAGACGCTCAGCACCAACGGTGGCCGCTACCTGCTCTGAACCATAGAACGTTTTGGCGTGCGGTGAACATCGCACCAGAGCTGCGACAGGAGTCCGCTGTGACGATCGAGGACATCCAGGGCAATCGCGTCCGCCGAGGCACCTCCCGGCTCCCGGTATCGACCATGACCGGGTGCCGCGCTGCGACCGGCACGTGCCTCCACGGGCCGGTCCGATGACGCCCCCGGCCCGAGTGCTGGTGGTCGGGGCTTCCGCGTCCGGGCTCGCCACCGTGGAGGCGCTACGCCGCAAGGGGTACACCGGCGAGATCACGATGCTCGGCGACGAACCGCATGCTCCGTACGACCGGCCGCCGCTGTCCAAGCAGGTTCTCTCCGGTGCGTGGGAGCCTGCACGTGCATCGTTACGCGCGCAGGAGGCTCTGGCGGCGCTGGACGCCCGGTTCATCTTCGGCGACCCGGCGATCGCGCTGAATCCGGTGACGCGGACGGTGCGCACACGGTCCGGCAGGGGTCTCCGGGCGGAAGCGATCGTGATCGCCACGGGCGTACGGCCCCGCACACTGCCCGGGCAGACGGGGCTGACCGGCGCACATGTGCTGCGTACGCTCGACGATGCGCTGGCGCTGCGGCAGGACCTGCTTGCCTGCTCCCGGCTCGTGGTCGTCGGGGAAGGCGTTCTCGGTGCTGAGATCGCGGCCACCGCCCGGACATTGGGCGTCGACGTGACCATGACCGGTCCGCAGCCGGCCCCGATGGCGCTGCAGGTGGGTTCGCTGGTCTCGGGGCTGCTGGGCGAGCTGCACGGCGAGCGCGGAGTCCGGCTGAGGCTGGGCGTCGGCGTCGTGGGCTTGGTCGATGATGGAGGGCGGGTCGTCGGCGTGCGACTGGCGACGGGTGAGGTCCTGCCGGCCGACGTGGCGGTGGTCGCAATCGGCGGATCCCCAGCGACGGAGTGGCTGGTGGACAGTGGATTGCGCCTCGAGAACGGCGTGGTGTGCGATTCCCGGTGCCGTGCGGCGGAGGGAATCTACGCGGTCGGTGACGTAGCGCGCTGGTACCACGAGCGGCTCGGCCGACTGATCCGCCTGGAGAACCGCACGAACGCCATGGAGCAGGCCGCGGCCGTCGCCGATGTGATCCTGGGGGAGGACCGCCCCTACGAGCCGGTCCCGTACTTCTGGACCGATCAGTTCGACGCGAAGATCCAGGTGCACGGCGTGCTGTCCGCCGGCGCAGAGGTGCACATCGTTGACGGTGACGTGTCAGCCCGGCGCTTCGTCGCGCGCTATCACAGCGAGGGGGTGGTCACGGGCGTCCTCGGCTGGAACATGCCCAAGCAGTCTCGCCTGCGTCGTCAGGAGGTGCTCGGCTCGCTCGATGCCTTCGCTTCCATGCAGTGACCGACTCGAAGGCGAAACCGGGCTCGATGGGCCGCCCGCCGCACCCGGCAATGGATCTGGTGCCGTGGGGTGCGTGGAACCGGTGCTCGCGCGCGCGGCCTTCCTGGCGAGTGCGCGCCCGTACCCTTGACGCGGCCCGGAATCTCGCCGCACACCGTTCCCGACGACCTGCAGCGACGGCTACGAGCCGAGCTCGGCCTCTCGGCCCAACCGTCGCCGTCGCGGATGATCTGGCTACGGGTCACAGATCACAGATGTGGGACGATACGGACGTGAGCACATCGAGGGAAGGGCCGGCGGAGCGGATGGGCGCGCACGCTGACCGGCGACTCCACCTGGAGATGATCGACCGGTGACCCCACGCCTGGACTGTGGTTCGGTCGAGCACAGGCTCATCACGATGCGCAGGTCGATCGGGCAGCTCGACGCCCTCGGGCCGGTGGACCTCGCGCGTCTGGAGAGCGATCCGGCGACCGGGCTCGTCGTCGAGCGGATCCTGGCGCTCCTGGTCGACCTGGCCTTCGCGATCAACAGGCATGTCTCCGTGGCAGTGCTGGGTGAAGCGCCGCAGTCGATCGCTGCCTCGTTCAGCGCGGCCGCGCAAGCCGGGATGATCGACGCGGAGCTGGCCATCGCCCTCGCGCCGACGGACGGCCCGCACAACGTCCTCATGCAGCTGTGCCTGGACGCCGAACCCGAGGAGGTCGCGGCGGTCGTGTCCGCCGCGCTGTCCGCGTACAGGGAGTACGTGCGACAGGTGGCCCGCTGGACCGCGGCCCGTGCCCTGGAGGGCTGAGTCCTCTTGATGGGGTGGGCGGGCCTTCATCGGCGCTGATTCCGTCTGATGGGACGTCCTGTGGACGACCGAAGACGCCACAGTGGAGAGTCGTCTCCTGCGCTGAATGGCAATCGGGCGGCGAGAATACGCGGCGCCGTTCACCGGAACCTAGGGGGTCTGGGTGCGATCGTTGAGCGACCTCTTCCGCAATTTCATGCAGGTTGGCTACGTAACGGATGACATCGACGCCGCAGCGTCGTACCTCGAGTCCCGTTTGGGGACGGTGCACTGCGTGAAGCACTACAAGTCCTCACTGGGCGGCGGTCGCCCCCCGCTCAACGTCGGCGACCCGAGGTCCGCCTTCGTGGTGGTCGATGGTGAGGTGGCCGACGAATGGGTCATCGACGTAGTCCTGGTCAACGCGGGTCCGACGAACTTGGAGATCATCCGCCCGGTCAGCGGCGCCGTCGACCTGTACCGGGACGCCATCAGGCCCGGGGAGCCGGCGACGCTGCATCACCTTGGCTTCGTCGTCGATGACTTCGACGAGGCCGCGGCCGCCGTCACGGCGAGCGGCAAGACCTGGAAGCAGTTCGGGGACAGCGGCGGCATTCGTTTCGGATATCTCGACATGAGAGCAGAGTTGGGGCACTTCGTCGAGGTCATGGAACTCGGGCCGGACAGCGCCCAGGGGTTCGCCCAGCTCGAAGCGGCCTCGAATCTGATCCGAGGCTAAACGCTTTCGTCAATGAAGACGGACTATTTCTCGGCACGGCGGTCTTCGGTTCTCGTTCCGCCGTGACGATCCAACGCTTGACATTTCCTGGAAGGATCATCATGAGCGGCGAAGGCGTGTCTGATCATTACGATGTCATCGTCGTCGGCTCGGGGGCAGGTCTCGTCGGCGCCTACGCCGCGGCGTCCCGCGGGTTGCGTACGCTGGTCATCGAGAAGACCGAATACGTCGGCGGGACGACGGCCTACTCCGGCGCCGGGATATGGCTCCCCGGCAACGCCGCCGAGCGTCGAGCCGGCATCGAGGACGGACCCGACGTCGCACGTCCGTATCTCGACTCCATCGTCGGTGGCGACTCGCCGGCCTCGCTGCGGGAGGCGTTCTTGCAGGCGGGACCTCGCATGATCGACGAGCTGGAGAAGAATCCCCTGTTCCAGTGGTTCGAATGGCGGGGCGTCCCCGACTACTTCGCCGGGCTGCCCGGTAGCCTGCCGCAGGGGCGCACGATCTTCCCGCCGGACTTCGCCCGTTCTGAACTCGGTAGTCTCGAGGCCCTGGTGCGCAGGCCGCTCTGGACGGAGCGCTGGGGCGTCGATCCGGGCCGGGTGATGATCGGTGGGCAGGCCCTCATCGGTCGTGCGTTGCTCGCGTTCATGGAGACCGGCAACGGCACGGTGCGGACGAACACCGCGCTGGAGCGCCTCCTCGTCGAGGACGGCGCTGTGGTCGGAATCGAGGCGATCAGCGAAGGCAAGCGGGTGACGTTCCGCGCTGACCGAGGGGTGCTCCTCGCAGCCGGCGGATACGAGCGAAACGGCGAACTCCGCCAGCAGTTCCAGCCCGGGGTCACCGACGAATGGACTCAGGGGTGCGAGGGCAACACCGGTGACGCCCTGACCGCGGGCATCGCCATCGGTGCGGCGGCCGACCTGCTCGAGGAGTCGTGGTATGCGCCGGGTCTCGTCGTGCCCGACTCGCGCCCGGTGTTCTACACGTCGGTGTGGAGTGGCATCTGGGTCAATGCCGCCGGGCAGCGCTACATGAACGAGCGCCTGCCATACGACCGGGCCGGCCACGAGATGCTCCGGGCGCACACGATCTCGGGCGTGTCCCACATCCCCACACACTGGGTGTTCGACCAGCGCCAGATCGACAACGAGAAGGCATTCGCGGTGTTGCCCGTCGCGCCACAGGTCCCGGGATGGTTCGATGTCGAGAAGTTCCTCGATGCGGGCGTTCTGAAGCGGGCCGACACGCTCGAGGAGCTCGCGGACCAGATCGGCATACCCGCGGGCGCGCTCACCAAGACGGTCGACGAGTTCAACGGGTACGCCCGCAGCGGCACGGACGAGCAGTTCCATCGTGGAGAGGCACCCTGGGACCTCTCGATCGTGGAGGGCGTCGGGGCCCACACCGATGGCCCCAATCCGTGCTTGGGCGTCATCGACAAGCCGCCGTTCTACGCGGCCACCATCGTGCTGTCCGATCTGGGGACCAAGGGAGGCCTCAAGACGGATGACCACGCGCGTGTCCTCCGGCCCGACGGCTCGGTGATCCCCCGCCTGTACGCGTCGGGGAACACGATGGCCCCGATGTCCGGCCGGGTCTACCCGGGCGCGGGAGGCCCTGTGGGCTCGTCGATGGCCTTCTCCTACATCGCCGCCCTCGACATGGCCGGCGGGAGCCAATAGCGACCGGGCACCGCTCCGGCACCCTCTCGGGAGAGTCTCCCCGAGAGGGTGCCGGCGTTCAGGTGGACTCGGTCGAGTGACCGGGGAACAGCGACAGCTCGGGGTCAAGGGCGACCGCGGCGTTGTTGACGGCGGTGGCGACCTCCCCGAAGCCGACGGACATCAAGCGAACCTTCCCGGGGTAGGCGGTGATGTCGCCGGCGGCGTACAGCCGGTCCACCGTGGTGCGCATCCGGGTGTCGACGACGATCGTGCGCCGTTCCAGCTCCGCACCCCAGTCGGCGAGCGGGCCGAGGTTGCTGATGAAGCCGAGCGCGGCCACGACCGCGTCGACCTTCAGCACCCGGACCTCGTCCTCACCGTCGACCCGCAGGTGCGCCTCGCGCACCCGGTCATCGCCGACCAAGGCCACGACCTGGGCGTTGGTCACGATCTCGACGCCGCACCCGTGCACCTCGCGCACGCTCGCCGCGTGTGCCCGGAACGTGCCGCGGCGGTGTACGAGGGTCACCGAGCGGGCGATCGGGTGCAGGGCCAGTGCCCAGTCGACCGCGCTGTCCCCTCCGCCGACGACGAGGACGTCCCGGTCGGAGTACTCCGCTGGTTCCGGGACGAAGTAGCTCAGCCCGTGCCCGAGGAACTCCTCTCCGGCAGGGAGCGGTCGCGGGGTGAACGTACCTATCCCGGCTGTCACCACGACCGCACCGGCGTCGACCACGATGCCGTCGGAAAGGGTGACCTGCGGCCGCCCGGCGGGGGAGCGGGCGAGCCCGACCGCCTGACGGCCGAGCAGATAGGTGGGGCCGAACGCGTCAGCCTGGTCCTTGAGCCCGGCGACCACGTCGCGGCCGCGGGCACCCGGGACGGCCGCGATGTCGCGGATCTCCTTCTCCGGGTAGAGCGCCGTGATCTGACCGCCGCACTGCGGCAACGCGTCGACGAGGGCGGTCCGTAGCCCGCGGAAGCCCGCGCAGTAGGCCCCGTAGAGGCCAACCGGGCCGGCGCCGACGATGAGGATGTCCGTACTGATGTCGGTGGTCATGCTCTCGACCTCCTGGGAGTGATGAGGGAACGGTCACAGGGCGCCCCGCCCATCGCCGGGCGGGGCGTTCTGTCACTCGCTGCTCAGATCTTTGGTGTCTCGGCCGATTGGGCGATGGCGGTCCCGGCTTCGGCGGACACCGCCGCGGGCGGTCGCTCCTCGACGGCGAACTCCACGGCTTCGTCGCGCCGCTCGCGCAGGAACGTCACGCCGATCAGGACCATGCCGACCGCCAGCACGGTCGATATCAGCAGCCAGAGGCGGAAGCCCGTTTCCGCGTAGACCACACCGCCCCCGGGCATGATCGTGGCGTATGGGGCCAGCACCGCGAACATCACGGTGGGCAGAATGGACGCGAACCCGGTCTGGCAGAGCTGCACGGCGCCGGCGGTGGAGCCCTGGTCGCCGGCGGGCGTCGCACGCATGACGAGGTTCGGTACACCTGCGACCGTGAGACCGCCCCCGATGCCGACCACCAGGGCGCCGAGAAGGAGGTCGCCGTAGGTGTCGTTGCGCAACGCGAGCAGCGTCGTGCCGATCGCCCACGCGACCAGGCCCAGGGTCAGGAAGAGCCGGGGGTGCCGACCACGGGCGACCATGAATCCGAGCAGCAGGCCGGCGAGCACCGACACCAGCGCCTTCGGGGTCTCGACGGAGGCGTACTGCAAGGTGGTGAACCCGAGCCCGTAGGTGCCCCCGGCCTCGCGAGGAGTCATGGCGAGCATCGGGATCAGCTGGAAGGTCGACGCGGAGATGGCGTAAGCGGTCGCGCCGCCGACCGCGACGAACAACAGCGGCTTACGGCGGAACAGCGAGAGCTTGACGATCGGCTCCGGTCCCCGGCGCGTGTGCAGGTAGAAGGACGCCAGTAGCAGGGCGCCGGCCAGCAGCAGGATCATGCTGGCCACCGACCCCCAGCCCCAGGCTCGGCCCATGCTCACGTAGAGCAGCACGGCCAGGACGCCGGCGGCGAGCAGAGCCCCGCCGAGGACATCCGGGCGGGCCGTGCGGCGCAACGTCGACTCAGGGGTGCTCAGCCGGATCGCCAGGCACAGCGTGAACGTCCAGACCGCGTCGAACCAGAACAGCCCCCGAAAGCCCCCGACCGAGATGAGCCAGCCGATGAGAAGTGGCGAGACCAGCGCGAACGCCCCCATCCCGCTGACGGTGATACTCGATGCGAGGACGGCCTGCCGCGGCGGGTAGACGTCCCGGATAAGGGAGGGGACCAGCGAGAGCGTCGCCAGGACGACGCCCTGTAGCGTCCGGCCCACCACCATGACGGCGAAGCTGGGGGCCAGCGCGCAGATGACGGCGCCCACACCCGAGACGAGCATGGTGACCATGAGAGTCCGCCGTTTGCCATACAGGTCCGCGGCCTTTCCGAGCAGCGGAGCAGACACCGCCCCGGCCAGGAAGTAGACGGTGGTCAGCCAGCCGCCCTGGGTCGTCGGGAACTCCTTGAGGACGCTCGGGAGCCCGATCGAGATCATGGAGGCGCCAAGACTCAGCGCCTCGAGGACCATGGCCATGAAGATCGTCGACAGGACGAGCCGAGCGGTCCAGCCCTGGCCGGCGGCGGGGCCGCCCCTGGTTGCTGACCCGTTCACTGCGTGGGGTGGTTCCACCATGAGAGCCCTCCGGCTGGAGATGGGTGGCGGTCGTGGCGCGTCTCGCTTCCGCCAGCGGGGATATGGGTTGACGTTCGAGGTGCGGCGTCTGGGACGACGCCGTCCTGTGCCCATCACGTCCCGCCGCCGCGCCGGCGGGATTCCGCGCGCGTCCGGTCGTCCCACGTCGAGGGCGCGGCCCTCGCATGGGAACAGAGGCACCCCGAGGCCGCCGACCGGGACGCCGCCACCCGGCTCGCGCGACATGGCAGCGGGTGGTCCGGCGAGTGTATGACTCGCCGAAGCCGGTCCGTCACCGCTGATTCCATCAGATGGGACGGGCGGTGGACGGCCGGAGACACCGTGGAGAGAGTCGTCTTCAGCGCCACTGCGCTGGCGACGAATGGCGAATACGCGCGGCTCCGCGGTAGGGCGACGGGCGTGGATGCTTTTCATGGATGTCCGCACCTCGTGAGGTGCTCGGAGCATTCACGGATGAGGAGGTCGGTTCATGAGCGATGAAGTACGGGTGTGGATCGATCAGCACCTGTGCACCGGTGACGGTCTGTGCGTCCAGTACGCGCCCGAGGTCTTCGAGTTCGGCGGCGACGGGCTGGCCTACGTCAAGAACTCCGAGGAGCAGGAACTGCTGACGGCGGAGGGCGCGCAGGCCAACGTGCCGGAGAACCTGCGCTTGGAGGTGATCGACGCCGCTGACGGGTGCCCGGGCAACTGCATCCATGTGGTGCGGCGCGAGGACGGAGTCGAGGTCGCCGGCCCTGAGGCGGGCTGACACCCGCTTCGCAGACGTACGAGTAGTGGAGGAGTGATTTCGGTGTCCATGGTGCTTGAACCTCGTGTGCGCGGTAAGACTCCGTGGTTCGAGGGCGACGTCCCCGCCGAGATGGTCCCGGAGAAGTACCGGCTTGCCCAGGCGTACGTGCCCAAGACCCGGTACCTCGATCCCGACTTCCTGAAGTTGGAGCTCGAGAAGATGTTCACGCGGACGTGGCTCATGGCCTGCCGGGTCGAGGAGTTGCCAGGCGTCGGATGCTTCGTCGAGCACGAGATCGGCTCCCACTCGATCCTGATCGTACGGGAGGCCAAGGACTCGATCCGGGCGTACTACAACGCGTGCCGGCATCGCGGCACCCGCCTCGCGCGGGGCCGGGGCCGGGTCGGTTCGATCATCTGCCCGTTCCACGGGTGGCGGTGGAACCTGGACGGCTCGATCCGGCTGGTGCTCGACCGTGAGGAGTTCGTGCCGCGCTCGGACGACGACCTGGGTCTGGTCAGGGTGCGGGCGGAGCAGTGGGGCGGATTCGTGTTCATCAACATGGACCCGAACGCCGCGCCGCTGCTGGAGTACCTCGACCCGATCCCGAGAATCTTCGAGCCGTTCCAGTTCCAGAACATGCGGTACCGCTGGATGAAGGGCGTGATCCTGCCCTGCAACTGGAAGACCGCGCTGGACGGGTTCCTCGAGGCGTACCACGTGGCGGGGACGCACCCGCAGCTTCATCGGTTCGACAAATCGAACACGAACATCGCCTCACTGAAGGAACTCGAGAACCGGATGTGGGCGCCCACGACGGCGTACGAGCGGCACGCCCACTACTCGAGCGTCGGGCAGAAGAAGAACACGAAGTCCGCCGGCAAGGATCCGAGCCGGCGGAACACGGACGGCGTGATCGACGAGCGGCTCAGCGTCGCGCTGAGCGTTCAGTACATCGCCGACGACATGCGCGGCCTGGAGAACGAGCGGAGCTGGCGGGCCGCCGAGGCGCTCAAGACCGCGGACGTGCCGGAGGGGATGACCGCCGGTCAGTACTTCCTCCAGCTGTACCGGGGCCTGTCGATCGCGGAGGGCTACGACTGGCCGGTCATCACCCCTCAGCAGTGGGGGGAGGCCGGTACGGCGTGGAACGTGTTCCCGAACACCATCCTGCTGCCCAACCAGGGTTCCGCATTCGGGTACCGGGCGCGGCCGAACGGCCCCGACCCGGACAGCTGCCTGTTCGAGATATTCAGCCTGGATCAGGTCCCGGTCGCCGACTACGACAAGAAGAGGGACTTCCAGCCCCAGTTCTTCGAGGACTTCCGCGAGGCGGACTTGGGCGAGGTCTTCACCCAGGACCTGATGAACGCGAAGGAGGTCACGGTGGGCATGCACTCCCCGAGCTTCGACGGGCACCGGCTCAGCGAGGAGCAGGAGATGACCATCTACAACCACCACCGTGTCGCCGACCGGTTCCTCTGGACCTGATGAGAGCGCTGAGTTGTTCCGGGGCAGGCGCGGGACTCCGGTCGAGGCGGCCCGTGCACGCGGCGTACGTCGTTTCACGATAGGAGCGGAAGATGGCAATCAGATCGCTCGGTTACATCCGGCTAGGCGTGACCGACATGGAGCGGTGGAGGGTGTTCGGCGAGGACTTCCTCGGCATGATGCGCGTTGAGGGAGGCGACCAGGAATCACTGTACTTCCGCATCGATCACTACCCGCCACGCCTGGTGGTCTCGCCTGCGGGAGAGCCCACGATGAGCGCGATGGGCTTCGAGGTGATGAACGAGCGGGACCTGGTCCAGCTCGTGAGCACCGTCGAGGCAGAGGGCATCAAGGTGACGGCGGGCACGCCGGCCGAGTGCGCGGAGAGGCGGGTGACCGGGTTCGCGCGCTTCCTCGATCCCGGTGGCAACCCGGTTGAGCTCTTCTACGGCCCGGTCCTCGACCACGTCCGTGTCCGCACCCCGCTGCTGGGCAGTAGCTTCGTCACCGGGGACATGGGGATGGGGCACGCGATCGTGACCGCCGAGGACGTGAAGGCGACGTTCGACTTCTACGTCCGCGTGCTCGGATTCGTCGAACGGAACACTGCGGGGTCGACGTACTTCCTGGGGTGCAATCCGCGGCACCATACCTTCGGCATCACCCCGCGGCCGGGCCCGGGCAAGCTGGTCCACATCATGGTCGAGGTGGCCGATCTCGACGACGTCGGGCTCGCCCTCGACCGGGCCGCCGAGCTGGGCGTTCCTATGATGAACACGCTCGGCAAGCACACCAACGACCATATGGTGTCGTTCTACGTCTACTCGCCCGAGTTCTACGCCATCGAGGTGGGTTGGAACGGCCTGCGGGTGACGGCCGAAGAACCGACCTACGAGATCACGGAGGGCGCGTTCTGGGGCCACAAGTTCACGCCGCCCCCGGTCGGCTGACCCCTCTGACCTGAGGGCTGCTGAGGGCCTCCGTCAGGGGGCCCTCAGCAGTGTTCACAGAGCTCCCGGTCCAACCGTGGGTTTCAGATCGCGGAGCAGGTAGGACAGCACCACGCTCTCGAATTCGTCCTTGCGTTCGATCATCGCCCAGTGACCGCAGTCGTGGAAAACGTGCAGCTCGCACTTCGGGATGAGGCGCATCGGGACGAGCGAGCTGTCGAGTGGGGTCACCCGGTCGTCGCGGCCGAAGGTGATGAGCGTCGGCGCCTGGATCTTCGTGAGCAGGCCGACCTGCTCGGCCGCGTTGGGCGCCCGGTCGCGCATGGCGGCCAGCGACCGGAAGTTGAACAGTTTCTTGACATCGGCCAGCGCGGCCGGATCGGAGGCGGCCTGCCACCGCATCTCGACGAACTCCTCCGTCAGGATCGCGGTGTCGTACACCATGGACTCCATCCAGGCCATCAGCCGCTCCCGCGTGGGGTCCTCGACGAACTGCACGAGGAGCTTGATGCCTTCGGGAGGTGACGGGCTGAACACCGGCAGCCCGATGCCGCCGATCGTGACGAGCCGGCTCACCCGCTCGGGATGGCCGGCCGCCAGCCGGGCGGCCACGTTCCCGCCCATCGAGTTGCCCACGACCGGAAGCGGTCCGAGCGCCAGGGCGTCGAGGAAGTCGAGCACCGCCGGCAGCGCCGCGAGCATCGGGCTGCCCTCGCACGAGTAGCTCTTGCCGAATCCCGGGAAGTCGAGAACGAGTGTCCTGAAGTGCTCGGCGAAGACCGGCAGGTTGCCGCGGAAGTTCGCCCAGCCGCTGACGCCCGGGCCCGAGCCGTGCAGCAGGAGCAGGGGTGGGCCGTCACCGGCCTCGTGGTGGTGCAGTGTCCCTCTGGGCGTCTCGACGGTCCTGCTGGTGCCGTCATGTGTCAGTTCGCTCATGGCTCAGCGGCGAACCCAGCCGAAGTCATGCCAGACCGTCTCAAGCTGGGTCACCGGCTTCGGCCAGGTCTCGATGTAGGTGACGCCTTCAGGCCCGGCGGTCATCGTGTACGGCGTGCCGGCCCGGCTGAGGAAGAACTCTCCCGGTCCCACCCGCACGGACCGCGGCTCGCCGGCGTCGTAGTGCTCGATGTTGTACTCGCCTGAGAAGACGAAGAGCATCTCGTCGACGTTGTGATGGTGGCGGGGCACCGTGAAGTGCGGGCGGACGCGCAGCGGGTTGCGATTGAAGCGCGGTACGTCGATCGGCTTCGTCGTCACCCACATCGCGCCGTCGAACGTCGCCGCGAAATCCACCGGCGCGTCGGCCAGCAAGCCACCGTCTTTCCAGAAGTAACTCGGATGCTTCTGCTGATCGAGGTCCATCGGGACCCAGTCCGCATTTTCCACCAGATTGCCGAAAATGAGTGTCACGCCGTGAACCGTATGCATGGCCGGCCACGCTGTCATCGGCAGATTCCGTTCGATGGGACGAGCCCGCGGAACGGCATTTGTTCCCGCCCAACGGGATCGATCGAGGACACGCTGGAGAGCGTTCGGCAGAATCGCGGTCATGGCGATTGAGAACTTCAGTCTCGTGTCCGATGAGGGCTGGATCGAGTTGCCGGTCGATCAGGCGGCTCCCTCGTACTTCTGGCACGGCGGCGGCCTGCTCGCCGACGCCCCGGTCGACATGGAGAAGACCTTCCAGGGCAACATGTGGCTCTCCACCAAGATGGACAGGTCCTTCAACTTGAACGGGCTTCGATGCGCCCCGAACTTCGCGGTGCCGCGCCACCACCACAACCTCGACGAGTTGATCATCGTGTTCGCCGGCCGGTTCCATGTCGCCTGGGGCAAGGATGGGGAGGAGGGCAGCCGGACCGTCGGTCCGGGCGAGTTCTGGATCAGCACGGCTGGAACGCCCTACCTCATGACAGCCGGGCCCGAGGGCGTCACCTACGTCGAGACCTGGCCCGAACCGGTGGAGAAGCTCGAGACGTACTGGCATGACGCGGGCTGGGTCCATCGCTGATCAGCCGCGCCGGCCTTTCACCGGGAGCGCTACGTCCCGGCGCCCGCGCTCCTGAGGCTGAAGGTCGCGTTCCAGATCGCGGCCGCGGTGCTACGCACGGCCTCGGTCGCGACGCCCCACCTCATCCGACCCGTCGGCCCCGTGACGGACACCGCTCCGATCACGCGCCCTTGACCACGAATCGGCGCGGCGACGCAGACGAGCTCCTCGTAGGCTTCGCCACGGTCGAACGCGATTCCGACCTCGCGAACATGGTTGAGCTCCTCCCGCAAGGCGTGGGGTTCCGTGATCGTGTTCGCGGTCTTCCTCGGCATCTGCGAGGAAATCACCGCCCGGAAGGCCTTGTCGTCGAACGCCGCCATCGCCTTGCCCAGGGCAGTGCAGTAGGCGGGCTTCCGGCCGCCGCGCCGGGTCGGCAGCCGGAACGGACCCGCCACGATCCGTTCGAGATAGACGACCTCGGCTTGATCGAGGATGCCGAGTTGCGCGGCCATCCCGGTCTTGGCCGCGAGAGCCTGCAGATGCGGAAACGAGGATTCGTGCAGCCGGTTCCCCTCGACCGCGAGGTTGCCCAGCTCGAACAGTTTCATACCGACGCGGTAGCCACCGGGGTCGCGTTCGGCCCAACCGAGCCGGCACAGCTGATCCGCCAGGCGATGCACGGTCGAACGTGGCAGCTGCGTGCGCTCACAGAGCTCACCGAGGCTAAGCACCTGCTGACCGTCGTTGAACGCCTCCATGATTGCGCCGATCCGTCCCAGAACGGTCCGTTCCGGGCTGCGCTGGTCACCGCCGTCCTCGTCCTGCCTCCGTCGCGTCGCCGGCGGACGTGCGGCGCACGGCTCAAGTGTGCTCGCCGACATAACCGGCGCATTTCGTGGTGAGCTGAATGACACGGCTGCCACCTTCCCGTTCGGGGCGCTGTCGCCCTCCCCGAGGCAGTCTCCCGCCGGGCTGTTGGCCTAATCAGGATACTGTTTCTCTCGTGGTCAGGGTCACATCTGGTAGATGTGCTGTCAAGACTGTGTAACAGGCTCGTTAACAGGACCCTTATTCAAGCCAGAGTCCAGGAGAAATCGACGGCCCGCCAGGGCGAGCGCCGACGTCGGCCGGCCTGGATCGCCCGGCGATCTCCCCGCCTGTTCGCGCACTGGCGACTCGGCGCACGTCCTGACGGCTGGGTGATGGGAGCCGAACAAACCGACAATTCCCGAGTGTCCCGCTGAGTGGGTAATGCGCTTCAGCCGCCGAGGCCAGTGCTGCGACAGTGCGAGGCATGGGATCAAGGAAGGTGACGGCCGCGATCGTCGGCCCCGGGAACATCGGCACGGACCTGCTCGCCAAGCTGCGCCGCAGCTCCGTGATCGAGGTTGGATACATGGTCGGCGTTGTGGAGTCCGAAGGGCTCAGGCGGGCGCGGGAACACGGGGTCAGCGCTTCCGCCGAGGGCGTGGACTGGCTGCTGCGCCAAGAGCCGCTCCCGCAGATCGTGTTCGAAGCGACCTCGGCCAAGGCGCATTTCGCCAACGCACCCCGCTACGCCGAGGCGGGCATCCAGGCGATCGATCTGACCCCGGCCCATCTGGGGCCGCTGGTGGCCCCGCCGGTGAACGGAGCGGCCCACCTGTACTCCCCGAACGTCTCGATGATCACGTGCGGCGGGCAGGCGACGATTCCCATGGTGCACGCGGTCTCGCGGGTGACGCCGGTCCCGTACGCCGAGATCGTGGCCTCGGTGGCATCACGCGGCGCCGGTCCGGGCACGCGGGCCAACATCGATGAGTTCACCGAGACCACCGCCCGGGCCGTGGAGGAGATCGGCGGCGCGCGCCGCGGCAAGGCCATCATCATCCTCAACCCGGTCGAACCTCCCATGATCATGCGGGACACGGTGTTCTGCGCGATCGGTCCGGACGCCGACCGCGACGGGATCACCCGCTCGGTCCACGAGATGGTCGCCGAGGTGCAGCAGTACGTGCCCGGCTACACACTGCGGGCGGAGCCACAGTTCGACGACCCGCGCCCGGAGTGGAACGGCGACGGCCGGGTCGCGATCTTCCTGGAGGTGCGCGGCAACGGCGACTACCTGCCGCCCTGGGCCGGCAACCTCGACATCATGACGGCCGCCGCCGCCCGCGTTGGCGAGCTGATCGCCGCGGCCAGGCTGGTTGAGACGACGGGAGCGAGCGCATGAGCCGGTCCGAGTTGCGCGACGAGGTGCGGATCACCGACACGACCCTGCGGGACGGTAGCCACGCGATGGCGCACCGTTTCACCGATACACAAGTCCGCGACACAGTACGGGCGCTGGACCGGGCCGGGATCGAGGTCATCGAGATCTCGCACGGCGACGGCGTGGGCGGGTCCTCGTTCAACTACGGATTCTCCGCCACCGACGAGATGACACTGATCGCCGCGGCCCGCGAGGAAGCCACGCAGGCGCGGATCGCGGTGCTGCTCGTGCCCGGCATCGGCACGGTCGAGGACCTGCGCCGCGCCCGCGACGCCGGCGCCGACATGGTGCGCGTGGCCACGCACTGCACCGAGGCCGACGTCTCGCCGCAGCACTTCGGTGCGGCGCGCGAGCTGGACATGGAAACAGTCGGGTTCCTCATGATGGCCCACCGCACCTCACCGGAGGAGTTGGCCAAGCAGGCGCGGATCATGGTCGATGCCGGATGCCAGTGCGTGTACGTGACCGACTCGGCGGGCGCACTGCTCATGGACGAGGCCAAGGCCCGCTTCGAGGCGCTGGTCGCCGAGGTGGGGGAGGAGGCGTGGGTCGGCTACCACGGCCACCAGAACCTGGGCCTGGGCATCGCCAACTCGGTGCTGGCCTATGAGTGCGGCGTCCGCTCCATCGACGGGTCGCTGTGCGCGCTGGGCGCGGGCGCCGGGAACTCGCCGACCGAAGTGCTGGCCGCCGTCTTCGACCGGCTCGGCGTCGGGACGGGTCTGGACGTGGCGGCGCTGGTGGACGCTGCTGAAGAGGTCGTACGCCCGTACCTGACGCGGTGGCCGAAGATGGATCGCAACGCGATCGTGCAGGGCTGGGCCGGGGTGTACTCGTCGTTCCTGCTGCACGCTGAGCGGGCGGCCGAGCGGTACAAGGTGCCTGCTCACGCCATTCTCCGCCGATGCGGCGAGCTGGGATATGTCGGCGGCCAGGAAGACATGATCATCGATGTGGCGATCCAGCTCGCCGCGGACCGGGCCTGAGGCCGATGAAGCGGGCGGCCCGACGCTGCTCATCGGCGGAGAGTCCGGTTCTGAACGGTGGAGGCACTGACGATCTACAACGTATCCTGCCCACGGTGCCCCGGCCGCCAACCCTGGGGCCGGGGACGAGGACGTCGATCTCATGGCCCACGGCTGGGTACCGGATGCCGCAGTTGGTGCCGGTCAACGTGTAACGGAGGCTTCCTCTGATTCTTCGCCTACGTCGCCCGCCACTGATCTGCCCGATCGTCAGGCAGCCGGGCCTTGGCCGACCGCCGACCGGAGCCGTCCATCACCTCCACCTCGTGATGGTCCTCAGCCCAGCCGTCTCCCACGAACAGTCGCAACGGTCCTCCCGTTCTCGATGCCGATCACCCTGAGCAGCCGGCGGGAGAACCTCAGCGCCCTGATCAAGCGGTGCTGACGCCCCTCAGGCAGGCACGACATCCAGGAACTGGCGGCTACCACCAGGAGTCTGCCGGATGGCTCACTCCGAGAATTGATAGGAACCCTGATGCCCCCGACCGACGCCTCCGCCAAGGCCCGTGCTCTGTACGCCGCCCGCCGCGACCGCACGCCCATCCCGCCCTTCACCGATGCCGACCCCTCGCTCACCATGGCCGATGGGTACGCCATCCAGCGGGAGCTGGTCGCCATGATCCTCGCCGACGGCGACCGGGTGATCGGCCACAAGGTCGGCGCGACCTCCAAGGCCATGCAGCGGCTCATTGGGCTGGATTCCCCGGACTACGGCCCCGTGCTCGCCTCGACCGTCTACGCCGATGGCGCCACGATCCCGCTCGACCGCTTCATCGCTCCCAAGCTGGAAGCCGAAATCGTCTTCGTCCTCGGAGAAAGTCTCAAGGGCCCTGGTATCACGGTGGATGACGCCCGGCAGGCCATCTCCGGCGCCCGCGCCGCCATGGAGATCGTCGACTCCCGGATCGCCGACTGGCGGATCAAGCTCGCCGACACCGTCGCCGATCTGGCCTCGAACGGTGCCATGGTCACGAGTCCCGTCACCGTGCCGGCCGACGACTTCGATCCGCGCCTGATCGGCATGGTCCTGTCCCGCAATGGCGAGGTCATCGACACCGGAGCCGGGGCCGCCGCCCTGGGCGATCCCGTGGGCGTCGTCGCCTGGCTGGCCAACGTGCTGGGCGGGGACGGCGTCGCGCTCGAACCCGGTCACCTCGTCATGACCGGGGCACTGCACGCGGCTGTGCCAATGGAGGCAGGCGACGTGTTCCAAGCCGAGTTCGACCGGCTCGGCACGGTGACGGTGCGCGTCGCCGCCAGCGTGTGACCATCAGGTGCCGCAGCTCACCCTGACCAACTTCCTCACCGGCACCGACTGGCAGCCGAGTACCATCCCCCTCGCCAGGTCTTCTTTTCCACCTCGCCGGAGATGAGCTGCACACACAGGCGCTGCACGCGCCCTCCCGGGAGGAGCACGGCGTGTCCAGGCCGCGTAGCGATCGGGCCTCTGTCGTCCACTCTCAAACTGCGGGATGGTGGGAGTGCCGCTGGGAGTCCGCGGGCCTTTCGCTGTTTCGGAAAAGCGGGACGTAACATAACGTGGGCCTTGGGGCCTGGCCAGGGGCGGTCAGATGGTTGGCGCTCGGTGACGAGGCGGCCGCGAATGCCGCTTCACCGAGTTCGACAGCGCATAAGGCGACGTCAGATCACACTCGCGCTCACTACGCGCGCGAGCAAAGGCCGTTTCTGCCCGTCACGGTAATTTGGACTGATGCCTGAAAATTTCAGCCATGTTCCGATCGCTCACCCGGTGGACGACCCCTGCTGGCTATCTCGGTCAGAGCTGGCTTGAGTCGGGGCCAGGCAGCTGTTCCGAGCCGCGGCGAGGGCAGATGGCGAGCCGCCAACTGGTTGGGCAAGACGCGCTCGACGGTGAGACCGAACCAGGGGATACCACTGCGGAGCCGCTCGATGCCTCAGGGACGGTCAGGCTGGTCCGAGTCTGTCGGGTGCAGTTGAAGCTGCCGGTGTTCGCGAGTTGTTGTCGGTGCTCGTGTTGGTGTCCAGGTTGAGTTGTCGGATTCTGCCTTCGGCTCCGATCTTGGTGGTGCAGAATGCCGAGCCATGACGGCTTTGCGCTCGCTGCATTGAGCCAGTCCGGCCTCTGGATGCCGACAGCGTTGAGCCCGGTGTTCAGCAGGCCGTCCGGTTGGAGGATGAACCGCCGCACCACCGCGACCGCCACTAGGCTCGTGATCACGGGGCATAGAAACCGACGCGAAATGCCGTGCGGAATCGCGCGATCCCGGATCCAGCCCGCCGTGGCCAAAGACCCCGACGGCGATACCGCCCGGTCCGGATTCGACGAGCGGGCGCAGTCAGCGGTCGGCCGCCGCGAGGATGCCGATGAGGACATCGAAAAGCAGGACGACTGGCCAGGACCGGAGCCGCGGCGCCAGCTCCTCAGCTCGTGGTTGCACCCTCCCCGACAGCCAGGTCGGCGCGGCCGCCGGACAGCTCGGGGACGTTCTTGTACGGCGTCGAGCGGGACACCCAGAACTGGATGAAGGGCCCGGAGCGTCCTGCTGGACCCAGAAACTGGCCTCTGACCAGCACTGTCTCGGATAGGCCGGTGGTGCCCGGCCGCCCGCTCAGACGCTACCTCTTGCATGCGCGCATGTCCGGCGTGTAACGTCGCTCCACACTCACGTAAAACGTTTTACACCCGTACCGGTGTGTAGAGCGTCCTTCCGAAGTTTGTGTAAAACGTTTAACACTCTCAAGGCAAGGGTGTCATGGACAAACGCGCAAGCCCCACCATCGTGGACGTCGCCGAGGCGGCCGGCGTCTCGATCGCGGCGGTGTCGAAAGTCATGCGCGGCTCCTACGGTGTCTCCCCGCAGATGCGGGAGACCGTGAGCCGCGCGATCGCCGAGCTCGGGTACCGGCCCAAGGTGGGTGCCCGCTCCCTTCGGGGTACGACCTTCACCTTGGGATTCGTCGTCCCGGGGGTCTTCTCCCCGTTCTTCTCCGACGTCTACGGCGGCGTCGCCGATGAGATCGCCGATACCCGGTACCGTGCCATCGTCGCGCTCGCCTCCCTGGACGAGGAGAGCTACAGCACGGCTGTCAACGACCTGCTCGATCGGCAGGTCGACGGGATCATCCTGATCGCGCCGCAGGTGAGCCGCTCCTGGATCGAAGAGATCACGAGCAGCACCGCGGTCGTGGTCGTCGCCCGCCATGACGAGTCCACCTTGTACGACACCGTGTGCGGCGACGACGAGCAGGGCGCCCTGCAGGTCATGCGGCATCTGTTCGAGCTCGGCCACCGTGACATCGTCCATATCGCCAACCACCACGCCGGTGACACGAGTCCGGAGAACCCACACGGCGATCAGGTGCGCCGTCAGGTGTACGAGCGCTGCATGCGTGAGGCGAATCTCGCGGACAACCTGTACGTGCTGGACAGCAGCTTCGACGAGCGTGCCGCGTACCTGTCCACCATCCGGATGTTCGAGTCGGGGCGCATCCCTTCGGCCATCTTCGCGGGTGCGGACGAGGCCGCGTTCGGGGCCCAGCGGGCCATCGCCGAACTGCCCGGCGACCTCGCGTCCGGCATCGCGGTGGTGAGCTACGACAACACCCGCTTCGCCGACCATCCCGGCATCTCGTTGACCAGCGTGGACCAGCCCGGTCATGAGCTGGGCAGACGTGCCGCCGAGCTGCTGCTCGACCGGCTCGGTGAGGCCAGGCCCTCGGTCCAGGTGACCCTCAGGCCGCGCCTCATCGTGCGCCGGTCCTCCGTTCCCGCGCCCGCGAGCGCGCCCGGCGGCGAAGGGGGGCGCACATGACCGGCACCGCCGCGCACGCGGCCAGTCGGCGGAACCGGCGCCGGGGGGCCCCGCTGTGGTTCCTCGTGCCGGGGATCGTGCTGTACGCGGTGATCGTCCTGGCGCCGTCCACCTTCGGCGCCGGCCTCTCCTTCACCGACGCCACGATCGGCACCGGAGGTGGCTTCGTCGGCCTCGACAACTACCTGAGAATCTTCGGCGACGACGCCACCGTCGCACCGCTCGCGCACACCCTGATCATGGCGATCGCCATCACGGTGCTGCAGAACGTGTTCGGCCTGCTGATCGCCCTCGCGCTGAACTCCGCCATCAAGAGCCGCAACATCCTGCGGGTGGTCTTCTTCGCCCCGTTCGTCGTCAGCCCTCTGGTGGCCGGCTTCCTGTGGAAATACATCCTGGCCCCCGACGGCCCGCTCAACCAGGCGCTCGGCGCGATCGGCCTCGACGTCCTGCAACGACCCTGGCTCGGCGAGCCCGGCCTGGCGCTGGCCTCGCTCGTTGGGATCGTGGTGTGGCAGTTCACGGGCTCCACCATGGTGATCTACCTCGCCGGCCTGCAGGGAGTCCCACGCGAGGTGCTCGAGGCGGCCGAGCTGGACGGGGCGGTCGGTTTCCGCCGTTTCTGGGCGGTCGTCCGCCCGTTCCTCGCACCGGCCATCACGGTCAACCTCACACTGAGCCTGATCAGCGGACTGCGGCTCTACGACCAGATCGTCGCGATGACCAACGGAGGCCCCGGCGGCGCGACCGACTCGCTGTCCACGGTGATCTACCGCGTCGCCCTGCAGTTCGGCGAGTTCGGTTACGGCGCCGCGCTCGCCGTCATGCTGACCATCTTCGTGATCATCCTGTCCGGGGCGCAGTACCTGGGCCTGAGAAGGCAGTCGAGCGCATCATGACCAACCGATACCGTCCGGGCACCCGTGCCCTCGAAGTGATCATGATCCTCGCCGGGGTCGCGTTCGTCAGCCCGCTCTACATCCTGGTCAACGTCGCGGTGAAGGGCGACGGCGACATGACCAACCCCCTCGCGCCCGCGAGGCGGCCGTCGCTGGACAACTTCGTCGAGGCCTGGAACGGGGCCCATCTCGGCAACGCGCTGATCAACACCACCGTGATCGTCGTGCTGTCCCTCGCCCTGCTCGTGGTCGCCGCCTCGCTGGCCGGCTACACCATCGCACGCCGCACCAGCCTGTGGTCGCGGGCCGCGTTCGTCGCGTTCCTGCTCGGGCTGCTGCTGCCCTTCCAGCTCGCGACGATCCCGTTGTACCAGTTGATGCAGCAGTTCGGCCTGCTCGGCACCATCTGGGGCCTGGTGCTGTTCTACGCGGCGACGCTCATGCCGTTCTCCGTCTTCCTGTACGCCTCCTTCATCCGGGCCCTGCCGATCCAATTCGAGGAGGCGGCCGAGGTCGACGGCGCGAGCCCGGTCCGGGTCTTCTTCTCCGTGGTATTCCCGATGATGCGGGCCGTCACCGGTACGGTCGTCATCCTCAACACGATCAATATCTGGAACGACTTCTTCACCCCGCGGCTGTACCTCAGCGGCAGCGGCACCGAGACGGTCACCGTCTCCCTCTACAGCTACGTGGGGCAGTACGGCACCCAATGGAACCTCATCTTCGGCGGCCTCATCATCGCCTCCCTGCCCATCCTCGCAGCCTTCTTCGTCCTGCAGAAACATGTCATCAAAGGCTTCGCGGGCGGCCTTAAGGGCTAGTTGTGTAAAACGTTTAACAAGATCATTTCGGGGGTTGGATTCACATGAAAGGACATCAGCGATGCGACGACGCATCATCCACATCCCAGTGGTGACCGCCCTGGCCGTCTCCGCTCTCGTAGGGTGCTCCAACAACCCGCAAGGGGAGTCGCGGACGCTCACCATGTTCGCCTCCACGGATGCGAAGAGCGCGTACGAGCCAGTGATCAAGGCGTTCGAGGGGGCCAACCCCGGCGTCAAGATCAACGTCACCTGGGGGTCCGGCAACGAATTCGAGTCGACCGAGGCCACCCAGCTCACCAGCGGATCTGGGCCGGACCTGGTGGACGTGCTGCCGGGAACCGGCGGCAACCTCATCACCGTCGGCTCGCTGGTCAAGCAGGGCCATCTGGAGGACCTGTCGGGTACGAGCTGGGCCGCCGAAATCCCTGACAGCCTGCGCTCCCAGACCGACATCAACGGCAAGACTTACGTCCTGCCCGGTCTGCTGCAGCCGCTCGGCGCCTTCTACAACACCCAGGCGCTGCAGGAGACCGGTCTGCGGCCCCCCGCCACCTGGAGCGAACTGCTGAAGTTCTGTGCCAAGGCCAAGGCCGGCGGCAAGGTCCCGTTCTCCCTGGGCCTGTCCGATCAATGGGTCGGTCAGCTCGTCCCGTACGCGCTCGCCGCGACGCTCGTGTACGGGCCCACTCCCGACTGGAACGCGCAATTGCAGGCCGGCAAGGTGACTTTCCCGGACTCGGCCTGGGAACAGGTCTTCGGCAAGTACCTCGAACTGCAGAAGGCCGGCTGCTTCAGCGCCGACCCGAACGGGATCAGCTTCGACAACACCCTGCCTCCGGTAGCCAAGGGCGAGGCCGTCGCCATCGTCCAGGTGGGCGGCGTCTTCGGACAGATCCAGAACCTCAACAAGGACGCCCGCTACCAATTCCAGGCGCTGCCTGCGACCGACGACGCCAAAGCGACTTACATCCCCGCCTCACCCGGCCACGGAGTAGGAGTCAACGCCAAGTCTCTCAACAAGAAGCTGGCCATCGACTTCGTGAATTTCATGGCCCTGCCCAAGAACCTCAACGCCATGGCCAAGACGGTCGGCGGTGGCGTCCCGGCGATCTCGAATCAGGAATTCCAGCCCGCAGAGCTGCTGAATCCGTTCAATGATCTCGTCGCGGCCGGCCACGTCAGCCCGTTCCCCGACACCGGGTGGCCCAACCCGCAGATCCAGAACGCCCAGCTCGTCGGCATCCAGAACCTGTTCCTCGGGAAAGCCACCCCCGAGCAGGTGCTGACCGCCATGCAGGAAGCCCTCAACTGACACTCGCCACAGAGGGCGGCTCCCGACACCCCTCGGGCCGCCCTCGCTTCATGGAAAGTTCGTCGTGACAGCTCTCGACATGCCGTGCCGCCTGCGGGTCAACGGCTCCGCCCACCCCATCGACATCGGCCCCGACGCCCCGGTGCTCAACTGGGGCCCACACCCGGCCCAGCAGGCCGCCCACATCGTCGTTCACGACCAGGAGGGAACCCTCATATGGGACTCCGGGCCGGTTCCGACGACGGTCCCGCGCCTGAGATACGGCGGAGGCACACTGACGAGCAGGTCCGCCTACCGATGGCGGGTACGCGTCATCGACGCCGACGGACAGGCCTCTGCCTGGAACGACGAGGGCCGATGGGAGACTCCGCTCCTACGCCCCGAAGACTGGAGCGCCACGTGGATCGGGCACCGTGCCCCGCCGGGCCGGCGTATCGTCCGCTCGATCACCTCCGATCACGTCGCGTGGGCGGATTCCGGCCACTGGCTGGGACAGACCTTCACGGCCGATGGCCCGATCACCGCCGTCACCGCCGACCTGGTCGCCGAGCTCGGCGATGACGTCGTCGGTCGCCTGGAGCTGTGCACGCTCGACGGTGAGGTCCTGGCGGAGCGCGAGCTGTTCGGAGGCCCGTTCCCGTGGGACCGCTTCGCCCATTACCTCGAACTGGACCCCGCCCCACCGGCAGGCGAGTATCTGCTGCGGGTCCACGCCGAACGAGGCCGCATTGGCTGGCGCTCGCACACCCGGCCACCGCACCACGAAGCTGACGACGGGCTCTCACCGTTGCCCGTCCTCGGCACCGCACTGCGTGACGGCGACGTCGAGCACGTCGTTCGCGCCATCGGCGTCGAAACGCACCCCGCCGCCAATCCGATCTTCCGTACCTCCTTCACCGTGACGGGGCAGGTGCGTCAGGCACGCCTCCACGCGGTCGGACTTGGCTACGGCATTTTTCGCATCAACGACGAAGCGGTCACGGATGACGTCCTGGACCCGGCCCCTACGGCCTACGACCGCACGATCCTCTACCGCAGCCACGACGTCACCCACCTGCTGCGCATCGGGACCAACACCATCACCGCGGCGCTCGGCCGCGGCTTCTACTCCGCGCGTGGCGCCAGCACCTGGGCGTGGAACCTTGCGCCGTGGCATCGAGAACCCGTTCTCCTCGCGCAGCTGGAGTACCTCGATGAGGCGGGCACCCGGCACGTCGTACACTCCGACCCCACATGGCAGGCCGCGGCAGGACCCGTCGTCAGCGAACTGCTCTACACGGGCGAGCACCACGACCGCCTCGACTCTCCCTCCTGGGAACAGGCCATCGCGGCAACACCGCCCGGCGGTGTGCTACGACCGGCCCCGCTGCCCCCGATCCGGCGCTTCGCCCCTGTCGAACCCGTCACCGGCCACGACATCAGCGAAACGACGACCGTCCACGACTTCGGCACCGTCATGGCCGGGCACATCACCTGCACGCTCCGCGGGCAGCCCGGCGCGCAGATCATTGTCACCTACGGGGAACACCTCGCCGCGGACGGATCCGTCCATTGCGACAACGTGCTCGCTGCCGGCGCCGCGCAGGTGGACCGGTACGTGCTCGCCTCGTCGGAGGAGGTGACGTGGCAGCCGCAGTTCACCTACAAGGGGTTCCGCTACGTCGGCATCGAAACGGTCGGCCCAGTTGCCGTCCATGACGTCACGGCCGTTCCGCTCCACACGGACGTACGGAAGATAGGCCGGTTCGAGTGCGGCAACGAGTTGCTGACCTGGATCGACAGAGCGACCGGCCGTACCTTTCTCAACAACCTGCACGGCATCCCCACCGACACCCCCATCTATGAGAAAAACGGCTGGACGGCAGACGCCCACCTGGCCACCGAAGCCGTGTTGCACCACTTCGACATGCGTACCACCCTCGGCAAATGGCTCGATGACCACGTCGATGCGCAGGCGGGCGACGGCACGGTGCCTCAGATCGTCCCCACCCCCGGTTGGGGATACGGTCCTGACCCTGCCTGGAGCGCGTCCATGGTGCTCATCCCCTGGAACCTCTATTGGGAGTACGGGGATCTGGCCATCCTTGACCGGTATGTTGAACCGATCTGCAAGTACGTCGACCGCATGCTGGACCTCAGCGGCGATGGCGTCTGGCCGCTGCACAGCTGGGGGGACTGGCTGTCGCCTGGGCACCAATTCGCTCCGGAAGGGCCAGCGCCGACGGCGACCATGATGCTGCACCACGTCATCACGCGCGCCGCGGCCATTTGCCGCGAGCTTGGTATAGAGGCGAAGGCGAGCCGGTACGAGCAAGCCGCTCAGACGATCGCGAGCGCCTATCACGAAACGTTCTTCGACAGGCGCACCGGGACCTATCGCTGCCCGAACGTCGGATACCGGCAGACCATGAACGTCCTGCCGCTGGCCTTCGGCACGGTCCCTGCGGAGCATGCCGCGAAGGTCGCCCAAGGCCTGTTCGACGACATCGAACTGCGTACCGGCGGCCACCTCGACTGCGGAGCGATAGGCGTCAAGTACCTCCTGCCGGTGCTGAGCGACCACGGCCGCGACGACCTCGCCATCACCGTCGCAACGCAGAAGACCCGACCCGGCTGGGGCGTGTGGTGGCGAGCCGGCGCGCAGACACTTCTGGAGTCCTGGGACGAGACCGCCCGCTCTCACGACCACTACTTCCTCGGATCCGTGGCAGCCTGGATCCAGCAGCGCATCGCAGGATTCAGGGCGACGACTCCTGGCTGGGCCTCCTTCGAGGTCAGGCCTGTTATGGACGATCGCATCACCTGGGCACGCATCGCTCACTCCACCATGCGAGGCGAAGCGATGATCGACTGGCGACGGACTGGCACTGCCTGGGAGGTCGAGTTGCATGTTCCCGCTGGCGCCACGGCAACCCTCATCCTTCCGGGAGAGCCCGGACGGCAGCTGACGACCGGGTCACACCGGCTCCGCGGATAAGCGCAGACGACACTGTCCGAGCGGATGACTGACTCTTGGGGCAGGTTCGTACGAACCGGCGAACTCAACCATCAGTTCCAGTCGACTCGTGACCACGTGATCAACGATTTCGACAGCGAGCACAACTGCACGTTCTGGAGGTTGCTCTGATGTAGCCGTGGCGACAGGCTGCCCGAACTCGCTCGGCAGTACGGGCAGTCCGTCGCCGTGCACAGAGACGGAGTCGAGTGGGCACGAGGCGCGTTAGCCCTTACTGTGCGGCTGGACGCCACCGATCGCCACCACTGCGACGTCCGGTTGCGGGCCAGTCGTGATATGAGCGGCGAATCCACTAAGCGCTGTTTCTTAGATCTGCTGACTAATCGTGGTGATGTTGTCACGATAAGTGCATGGGACGTGGTGACTTAACGAACGCCGAGTGGGAGCGACTCCGGCCGCTGCTGCCCGAAGGTGGCCAGCGGGGCGGGCGATGGAACGACCACCGCACGACGATCGACGGCGTGCTGTACCGGGCCCGCACCGGACTGCCCTGGCGGGACCTGCCCGAGCGGTTCGGCTCCTGGATCACGGTCTACAAACGGCATCGCCGCTGGTCGGCTGACGGCACCTGGCAGATGCTGCTGACCGCGATCCAGGCCGAGCAGGACGCCGAGGGGCGGGTGGACTGGGACATCGCCGTGGACTCCACCACCGTGCGGGCGCACCAGCACGCGGCCGGCGCGCCCCGCACACCCCCACCACCCGCGCCAGGGCGGCAAAAGGGGGACGCCGCAGGGACAAAACGGGGCGATCCGGTGCTGTCCGCGCTGGCCGCCCGGCTGGCGGAGGTGGTCAGACTGGGGAGTGCTTAGGCCGTTCCCGCGGCGGCTTCACCACCAAGATCCACCTGTCGGCGGACGGCCGCTGCGGATGCTGTCACTGGTGCTGACACCTGGCCAGTACGGCGACAGCCCGCAGTTCCGGCGAGTGCTGAGCCGCATCGGCATCCCCCGGCTCGGGCCGGGCCGTCCGCGCACCCGGCCCGACAGCCTGACCGCGGACAAGGCCTACTCCTCCCGGGCCAATCGCGCTTACCTGCGCCGCCGCAAGATCCGCCACACCATCCCCGAGCCGCGCGATCAACGCGCCAACCGGCGTCGGCGCGGCATGGGCAGGCGGGCGGGGAGACGGTGGTCGTCCGGGCTGCTGGGCGGCATGCCGGGGGTCTTTCCGGGGGTCGGCGGGTCAGTTGGATTCGGAGCTGTGGTCGAGCGGGATCGCCTCCAGGCTCTTCTTGGTGATTTTCTCGTTGCCGGTCAGGAGCGCGTCCAGGGCCGCGCCGCGGATCAGGTGGGACAGGGAACCGATCATGCCGCCGGTGCGCTGGTGCAGGTAGCGGTCCAAGGAGGTGAGGGTTCCGGGGCGGTGCGCGTGCAGGCGGAGCACGTTCTCCAAGGTAGCTACCAGGCCTTGCCACTCGGCGTTGTAGGCCAGCGGCGCGGTTGGGATCAGGGTGAAGCGCCCGGCGATCTGCTGTCCGCGGGTGCCGTTGAACAGCCCCTCGCGCTCGACGTTGGTCCCCGCATAGGCTGCATCCTCACCGGCGCACCACGCAATTTTTCATCATCTAACAGCGATGTTTTCGCAGGTCAGATGTCATACATGAGCATGTTGTTCGCGTTTGCGCAGGTAACCGCCGGCCGTTAAGGATGATGGCCATGAGAGTTTTGATAACGGGGGCGACCGGGCACGTGGGTCGGCTCGTGGTCGACCGGCTGGTCCGCGCCGGGGTCGCCGTACGTGCGCTAAGCAGGAATCCCAGCCGCGCCCGGTTCGCCGAGGGCGTTGAGGTGATCCAGGGCGACCTCGCGCAACCACAGAGCCTCGCCCCGGCGATGGACGGGGTCGACAGGATGTACCTCTTCCCTCACGCCGCGACTGCGCCGCAGGTGGTCGCCCTGGCCAAGCAGGCAGGGGTGCGCCGCATCGTCGTCCTGTCCTCCGGCGCGGTGACCGCCGGTTACGACACCGATTTCCACCTGCCGGTCGAGCAGGCGGTCGAGGCGTCCGGGCTGGAATGGACGCATGTGCGGCCCGGCGAGTTCATGCTGAACAAGCTGTGGCTGTGGGGACCGTCCATACGGGCCGAGCGTGTCGTGCACGAACCGCTGCCCGACCTGGCCTGGTACCCGGTGCACGAGCAGGACATCGCCGATGTGGTCGCGGCCGCGCTGCTCGAGGACGGGCATCAGGGCGCCGCCTACACCCTCAACGGACCCGAGCTCATCAGCCGGCGCGCTCAGGTAGCGGCCATTGCCGCGGCCATCGGGGAGGACATACGCCTCGAGGTGGTGACCCCCGCACAGGCTCGGGAACTGTACCTGGCCCAGGGCGGGTTCGCCGCGGAGAACGCCGACTTCCTTACCGGCTTCGAGGACTATTCGGGCGAGGAAGCCGACCCCTCAGTGGCTGAGGAGTTCGATCCTGCCATGCTGGGGCCGATGCCGACCGCCGCAGACGTCACGGGCAAGCCAGCCCGCCCGTTCGCCGAGTGGGCGCGCGACCATGCGCCTGACTTCACCTGACCGCCCTCACAAACGACCGGAATACTGACGAGCAGTGAAGTGGGCGTACCCAAAGACGCCCGCCTCGTCGCCAGCAACGAGCCAAAGGCCTGGCAGACCCTGGGCGGCGACGACGCGGTCGCGCGTGATCGACGCTTCAACGAGGTCACCCGCGTAGAGCCATGGAAAGGCCACTATCGCGAGTTGCGGCGGGCATACGTGGAAGGCGCGGATCACACGGACTGGGAGCCGCGAGCCGAGGTCGCCAGGCGCTTCGACGCCGGGATCACCGAGCATCTCGCACTTGCTGGCGGGCGCCCGCTCGTGGCGGCGACAGACGGCATGGCGATGACTGTTTGGGTGAAGGCGCGGCTGGGCCTGCAGAGCCCCGGTGACTCCTGGGCGGACCTCCGCTTTCCCGACGCGCATCTCGTCGACCTGGACCTGGGCACCGTCGAGCGAGCCCTGGCCCTCTGAACATCACCGGAAGGACCAGGAGGCAGCTGAGAGCACAACAGCCGAGCTTCGATCACTCAAACTTCGATGAGAATCGCTCAACCTTCGCCGCGACAGAACAACCGGCAAGCGTGGCAGAGCCGGTGACGGATGTTGCCCGGAACGTGTAAGAAAGCGCTGTGACCTGCGAAAACGGTGTCCTTGGCGAGATGTCGGAGGAAGGAGATGCGGAAACATGGGCGCTGGCCTGGATAGGTGGTACACCGAGCCAGCTCACCGTACAGGCCGGACCCCCAGCGTCCGACCCGCACCGTGCCATTATCTGCGTGGCCGATTGGTTGCGGAGGGTGAAGGTGCGGGTGGGATGCGGAAATGCGTCCTTTCAGGTGCGAGACAGCCTCGATGATCAGGTGAGTGCCTGACCACACGATCCGGCCCCAGGCTGTTGAATTGTCGAACCTTTGCTTGATGGGCTGTCCTAACTCGGGTCTTGCGGCAGGTATTTGGAACGGTGACAGGGATCGGTGGCCCGGTACTCGGGCCACACCCACATGACCGAACCCACCACCTCAACCGCTTCCACAGCCGCCAGTTCCTGCCCTCCCACCACGCCTGCCACGGCCGGCTCCTCGTTCCTCGCATCCGAACCGGACGCTCGGCTCGGTGAGCCAGGCTTTCGGCTGGTTGGGGAGGTTCGGGATGCGGTTCGGGGACATCTGCCGCTGTCGGTGTGGCTGGCAGAAGCCGACACCGAATCGGTCGCGACCTGTCCGGCGGGTTGCTGCCATCCGGCCAGCGGTCGGTTGGCCCGTCACCTCGTCGCCGCGTGCACCCGGCCCGGCGAGACGGTGGTTCACCTCGGCGCGAGCGATCATCAGCTGGTCTCGGCCGCGCTGACGGCGGGCTGCCTGCCGGTGGCCGTCTTCGCCGACGTGGCTCGCGCGGGTGTGTCCTGGACCTGCCTCGCGCGCACACACCCCGACTACGACCTGGAGGTCACCGAACTGCGCGTCACCGATCCTCGCGATGAGTCCTCGGCGCTGGCCGATCTCGCGGGCGGTGCAGGGTTGGTGGTGACCGAGCAGACCTGCCAACAGTCCCTGAGCCGGTCCAAGCGCACTGACCGGCCGGGCACCGAGAGTGAAGCCGAGGAATTCGACGTCACCTGCGCAGCAGGGCTGGTGAAGCCGGGCGGGCACCTGGCCGTGGTCACCGGCCTGCACCGCGAAGCCGGTGTGGTCGACCCGATGCCGAAGATCATCACCCAGGCCCGCGAGGCGGGGCTGGTGTACCTGCAGCACATCATCGCCCTGCGGCATCCCGCTCGCGGTGAGCACATCGACCCGGACCTCTCCCACTGTGCCCTGGCCGCGATCCAGGAGCTGCCGGAATGCGCCGGGCTGCCGGCGAGTGCTCGCGCGCACAGCGACCTGATCCTCTTCACGAAACCCAGGACGCCCTTGGGCTCTGACGGATCGACGGCCCTGGCCGCGGAAGGTGCCGTCGAGCCAGACGGCGCCGAGGCTCCGGTTCAGGCCGGGGGTGAGCGTTGATGGTGGAGGTGACCACGTCGGTATGGGCGACGGGGCAAAAGCCGTCGCGGGTTCAACGCAAGGGCCGGTACGTGCCGGAGTCGATGAGGCATCCGGGCAAGATGCTGCCCTCGATCGCCGCCCGGGCGATCGAGACCTACACCCGTCCGGGTGAACTGGTGGTCGATCCGATGTGCGGGATCGGCACCACCCTCATCGAAGCCGCGCATCTCGGCAGGCACGCCGCGGGCGTGGAGTACGAGGAAAGGTGGGCGCGCTTGGCGGTCGCCAACCTTGGCCACGCCCGCAAGCAGGGGGCGGCGGGGTTCGGGCAGGTGGTGGCCGGAGATTCCCGGCACATCGCCCGGCTGCTGCCTGACCTGGCAGGCCGGGTGGCGCTGGTGCTCACCTCGCCCCCGTACGGGGCGGCCACGCACGGGCACATCCGCTCCACCCGCGATACCGGCGAGCCGGGCGTGCGCAAGTGGAACCAGCGCTACTCGGCCGACCGCGCCAACCTCGCCCACCAGCAGCTCCCGCAACTCCTCGACGGGTTCGGCCGCATCCTGGCCGGATGCGCGACACTGCTGCGGCCGGGCGGCGTGGCGGCGGTCACGGTGCGGCCGTACCGGGTACGCGGCGAGCTGGTCGATCTACCCGGCCACGTCCACCACCTAGCCGAGAAGGCCGGGCTGGTGTTCGCCGATCGGATCGTGTGCCTGTTGTGCGGGCCCGGCGACGGCCAACTCCTCAACCGGGCGTCATTCTTCCAGCTCCACGAGGCACGCAAGGGCTGGGCGCGCGGCCTGCCGATCCACGCGGTCGCGCATGAGGACCTGCTGGTGTTCCCTAGGCCGCCGGGCTCCTCTTTGAGGGGTGTTGATCAATGAAGGATCAGACCTCTCAGATCGTTGCCGAACAGAATGCTTCTGCAGAGCAACATGCCTCCGAGGCGTCCGCGGTGTCCAAGCCGTCTTTGGTGCTGGGTGTCGTCGAAGCCGGGCGGATGCTGGGGATGGGTCGTACCAAGGCATACCGGCTTGCTCGAGCCGGCCAGTTCCCCTGCCCCATCCTGAGAATCGGCGGCCGTTACGCGGTGCCGCTTCGCGGCGTACATGGGCTCTTGGGCTATGGAGACGACGAGCGGTTCGGGTCCACATCAGGCGAGGCTGACGTCGGCCAGAACGCCGAAGCCGTCCCAACGAAGCCTTAGCAGCTGAGGCGGTGTGCAGGGCCGATGTCGTGACATCAGGTGGCACCCGGCGTGCCCGCAGGGTGCCACGGGCCCATCCACTTGGAGCCCACCTCTACGAGCATCCCGCTCGAAGAGGTGGGCCGACCAGATCGTCTCAGCGGACCAGCCTCCTGGCTTGTGGCGCGAGGGCGGTAGCCAGAGTGTTTTGCCGCGATGGCGAGTCCTCGGTCTGGTGGCAGGTCCGGTCGTGCTCGGCGAGAAGTTGTTGCCACACCTTGAGAGCTCGGAGACGAGGCCCGCGTGCCGTTTCCTCACGGCGGCCCTCATCGTTGCGGCGAAGGATCACATATTCACCGCCCTGACAGACGTACTCGTAGACGTCGCAGCATGAGATTTCCCTGACTCGGACGGGTCGCGTTCCGAACGCTGATACGGATCCCACCTCAGCACGGAGCCCGGCCCCCACTGCTCAGGAGACGGCAGCTCCACCGGATTCTGATGGCTGCTCCGTGATGACGTACGAGCTCGCCGACTTGATCGGCGCGTCGATGATCACCCGTCCCGGGGCCACGTCCCACGTAAACCACTTGTCTGCTCTTTCCAAGCGTGGATGGGTCCCCTGTAGTCCGGTATGCGGGCTGGCGGGGGAATGGACTGCCTTGATTGCCGGTGGCTCGCCATGGCCATGGACACGGGTGAGAGCGACACCGGTAGCGTTAACGCACTCGGCAGCTCGGATTCCGGGCTGTGATGAGCGTGGACCGGCTGAGGGGGAGGGCGGACGGTGGTGCTTTCAGGGGCATCTGCCCTCCCCGGCCCGGCCGCCGCAAACCGCGTCGAGCAAGCAGGCTTGGGCGGCGCGCAGGGGACGGCCAGGGGAATGGGCGGCCCGAAGCCGAATATCTGCCGGTCAGGGGTCACCCTTTGAGGCGGTACTGGCCAGGGCCGACGGTGGCAGTACGGTCGTCGCCGGGGCACTTCATTGGGAGGAGCCAATCCCGGCCATACTGCGGTGAGGCCGGTGGCGAGGAAGGCAACGCCCAGCCTCTCCCGCATCCGACCAGCCGGCGGCGACATCGTGTGCTCGTTTCGTGCGGTGTCCCAACGGAGCACGGCGCCACCTTTCTCCTCATCACTTCACAGGGGACTCGCCCGGCCGTTGGCAGTTGGCAGGCACGGCCGGGCGAGGATTCCCCGTTGGTCACCAGCGCGGTCGGTGGGAGCCCGGACGGTCACGCGCTGTGACGACGTCCATGCAATCGGGACGACGTGGGGTTGTGAACGGCGTGATGTGGTCGTTTGCCGTGCCCGGTCACGCTCCATGTCAATGCGGTGGTCGTTTGCTGGTCGTTTCGGCCGGGGACTGGCTTGATGGGTATCGGTGTCGCACACTGTGTGGTCCCCTAGACGGTGAGGGAGCGTGGCGCGGTGGACCAGCCCAAACGGCAACCCGGCAAGAGCCGTCCCGGCTTGGTCCGCGCACGTGAGCGCAAGGGCCTCACCCAGGAGGAAGCCGCGGAGCTGATCGGGATCTCGGCGACTACCTGGGCTCGCTGGGAGCGCGCCGAGCAAAGCATGCGCCCTGTCTACCGTGTCCGCATCGCCCTGGTGTGGCAGGTGCCGGTGGAGGAAGTCGAGGGCTGGTTGGCCGTCGAACAGCTCCATATCGAGCCCGTGTCCGCACTGGACGAGCACGATGACGGGGCCGGGTGTTGCACGGAGTCGGCGTGCCGTTTGTGGAGGTGGGAGATCGACACAACACGACGTCATCTACTGACAGCCCTACCGTTCACTCCGGCGGTTCTTGGCGAGTGGCTGCTTTCGTGGAGCTTCGATCCACCGACCACAACCTCCTCGCCGGGCCCAGGGTCAGTCAGGGTCGGTATGACAGAAGTGCAAGCCATCCAGGAAGCCCATCAGGCGTTCACGCGGATGGACCACCAGTACGGCGCCGGGCTCGTACGTCCCGCAGTGATGGACTTCCTGAACTTGAGGGTGGCGCCGCTTCTGCAGAGCAGCGCCAGCGAGGACGTCCGCGCGCAGCTGTTCACCGTCGCCTCACAAATGAGCCGACTGGCTGGGCCATCCGGCTGGCAGGCGCCGCAGTGGAAGCGGCCCGCAAAGCAGGAGCACCCTCCCGGGTGACAGCCGAGCTGCTGATCCGCCAAGCTCGCGCACTGGCCGTCGCTGACGACGACCGCGAACACCACGACGCGCACACCGTAGGCGAGGTCGCCAAGCTGCTGGCACAGGCCGAGACCGCGTTCGACCGCGACAGCAGCGGTAGGGACGCGACTTGGAGCGCGACCTTCACCGAAGCCGAGCTGGCCGCCGAGATCGGCTACTGCTGGCAACTCGCCGGTCAACACCAGCGCGCCGCCGCGTGCGCCGAGCAAGCCCTCAAGGGGTTCGGCTCAGACTTTCCGCGCTCCACCCATTTCAACCAGCTCCACGCCGCCCGCTCCTACCTCGAACTGGGCGAGCTTGAGCAGTCGCTGCACTATGCCCGGAGGGCTGTTCCGGCGACCAAGCAGCTTGCTTCGGTTCGTGGCCGCGCTCTGATGGACGATTTTGCTCAACGTCTCCAGTCGCGCTCCTCCGACTGTCGGGTGCGAGAGTTCGAGGACTATCGGCACAGCGCATTGACCGGCTGACCTGTCCCATGACCAGTCCGCCACTCGGTGCCGCCAGCGCGCGGCTCGGCCTGAAGGCCGACGGCGCTCGATTGCTGCACCTGCGCGCCAACGCCGTCTACCACCTCCCTGGTCCGAACGCCGTCCTGCGCATGCGACACGCTCCCGGAAACCGGCAAGCACTCCAGCGGCTGGACAGCGCCATCCGGACGACCCGTTGGCTGGCCGACGAGGGGTTCGCCACCATCGAACCCTTGCCCGTCGACCAGCCCGTCACCGTGCACGGCTGGATCGCCACCGCCTGGCGGTATGTTTCCGGCACGGCCAGGAGCGCGTCGGCGCCGCATGATCTGGCTGTGCTGCTACGCGATCTTCATACCCGCCGGGCTCCGATCGACGTGCCCGCCCTGCAGCCGCTGGGCACTCTACATGCTGATCTCACACAGCACGCCACCGAACTGCCAGAGGAGCACCACCGCTGGCTCCTGCGGCGCTGTGTCGAGATCGAACAGGACTATCGGCAGCTGACCCCACCGCTCGGCGAAGGACTCCTGCATGGTGACGCCCACACCGGCAATCTCTTCCGCGACTGTGACCGCTGGGTCTTCGGGGACTGGGACTCGATCGCTCACGGTCCGGTGTTGTCCGACCTCGTCCCGGCCATGATGCAACACCGCCGCTTCGGTCGTTCACGCGCCGACTGGATCAGCTTCTGTCGCGACTACGGCATCGATTCGGATGTGGAAGATCATCCTGCCGCTGCCACTCTCCGCGCCGCCCGCGAACTGCGCTCCCTGGCGGCGTACCTCCGCGCATCCCACCAACCAGAAGTTCGTGTCGAACTCCAGCGCCGCCTGACCAGCCTTGTCGAAGGAACACCGGCTACCTGGCGCCCCGTCTGAGTGCAAAGGCACCGGCGGCAGGCAGCCGGACACCGCACTAGTGACAAGCAGGTTGCGGGCTTGTTGGGTGACCCAGTCGGCGGTTGGGTTCGCTGTGAACCCCAGCATGTGGACCCGCCGGGTGGCGTGCTCGACCACGGCGAAGCAGTACAGTCGCGCGAGCATGACCGTCTCTACGCTGAAGAAGTCGCAGGCAAGAATCCTGGACGCCTGAGCCTGGAGGAACTGAGCCCAGGTCGGACCGCTGCGCCGGGGCGCTGGATCGAAGCCGGTCCTCTTCAAGATCGCCCACACGGTGGCCGGGGACACCTTCCGGCCCGGGCCGGCGATCTGCCCGGCGATGCGCCGGTAACCCCAGTCCGGGTTTTCGGCGGCCAGGCGCAGCACCAGGGCTCGGATGGTGGGTCGGATCGATGGTCGTCCCGGCCCGTGCTTGGGGTAGGTCCAGCGTCGCTTCACCAAGTCGGCGTGCCAGCGCAGCAGCGTCCGCGGTATGACGAACAGCTGACATCGCGGCGTCGGAACAGGAGCCGCGCGAGCGCGGAAATGATCGCCTGGTCCGCCCACGATGGCCGGGGAGCGGCGACCTGGCGCCGGAGCACAGCCGGCTGATGCCGCAATACCAGGATCTCTGCATCCTTGGACGCCTGCGATCGGCCGAGCAGCGCGATCCCGCCGAATACCCGTAAGACGATCAAGTACAGCAGCCGCAGAGCCATCCTGCGATCCTGCCGGAGCCGAGCCATCGAACACAGCAAACCCCAGGTCAAACCCTGTGACACAATATTCGGCACTCACAGCACCGCATTCATGGAGTCGGCGTCGTTTCAGCCGTCCCAGCTTCGGCATCCGCAGCAGAAGCGTGTCGGTGGGCGAAGAGGAGGCAGGCGCCCGCGCTGAGGAGGACGGCGACGATCGTGACGACGCCGAGGGGGAGGATACTGGTGGCGCCCGCGATGCCGACGAACGGGGCCGCTACACCGCCGAAGCCGTACCGGACCGTGCCGAGCAGAGAGGACGCCGTTCCGGCCATCTGCGGGTAGTTCGCCAGGGCGAGGGTGCTGGCGGGTGCGGCGGAGATCGCCACGCCGCTGGCCAGGAAGAACAGGGAGGCGATGACCACCCAGAGCGGCATCGGGGTGAAGCCGGACGTGAGCAGCCCGGCGGCGCCGAGGCCGGCGAGGAGGATGCCGGTGGCGAGGGTGCGGGTGATGCTCCATCGTTCGGCGCCGCGTCCGCCGAGCCAGCCGAAGAACGCGAAGCCGGCCGAGTTGAGTCCGAAGGCGGCCGCGTACCACTGCGGGGAAAGCCCGTAGATGTTCTGCAGGACGTAGGTGGCTCCGGCGAGGTAGGCGAACACGGCGGCCCACAGGAAGCCCTGGTTGAGGACTGCGCCGAGGAAGACTCGGTCGGCGAGCAGCGTGCGGTAGTCGCGCACGGTCTGGGCGAATCCACCTTGCACGCGGTGATCGGCCGGGAGTGTTTCCGCGAAGGTCAGCAGAGTGGCGATCAAGATGGCGGCGCCGATGATCGCGAGGACCACGAACAGGCCGCGCCAGTCGACGCGCGCGGTGAGTAGTCCGCCCAGCAGCGGGCCGACGATCGCCGCGAACGCTCCGGTCACGGTGAGCCGCCCGTAGAAGCGGATCAGCCGGCCGCCGGAGTAGACGTCGCGGCCCGCGGCCTGGGCGATGACGACGCCAACCCCTCCGGTGAGTCCTTGCACGAGCCGGGCGATGATGAGCACTTCGATATTGGGGCTGATCGCGCAGAGCGTGGAGGTGACGATGTACGCGGCGACGCCGACCAGGAGGATGCCGCGCCGCCCGAACCGATCCGAGACCGGTCCCGCGATCAACTGCCCGGCGGCCAGCCCGATCAGGCACGCGGTGACGGTCAGCTGCGCGATCGAGGTCGCGGCGCCGAGTTCGACCGTCAGCGCCGGCAGCGCGGGCAGGTACAGGTCCATCGAGATAGGCCCGAACACCGTCAGCAACAGCAACAGGGACGGCAGCAGCCGTCCCGCTACAGGTTTGGGCGGCGTGGTGGTCTGTGACATCGTGCGCGCTTTCCTTGCAGGGGGTGAGGGAGGATGGCTGTGGCTTAGGCCACCCCCGTGCCCGGTGGTCATTCGGTGGGGATGGTGAGGATGCGGTCGTCATCCTGGTTGGGCCGGCCGGTGCCGTCGGTGTTGCTGGTAGCGGCCCAGAGCTTCCCCTTCGGGGTGACGACCACGTCGCTGATGCGCCCGTATTGCCCGACGTAGTGCCGGGTGGAGGTGCTGGGGGCGGACAGGGGGATCTGCCGGATCGACTGGCCGCGGAGGTTGGCGACCCAGATGTCGTCGCCGAGGATGGTCATCCCGCTCGGGCTGGCTTCGGCGGGTCGCCACTGCTGAACCGGGTCGATGTACTGCCGGTTCTTGCAGATGCCTTCGACGATGGGCCAGCCGTAGTTTCCGCCGGGTTTGATGATGTTCAGTTCGTCCCAGGTGTCTTGCCCGAACTCGGTGGCGTACATGGTGCCGTCGGCCGCCCAGGCGATCCCTTGGGGGTTGCGGTGCCCGTAGCTGTATACGTGGGAGCCGTCGAACGGGTTGTCGCCGGGTACGTCCCCCTCGGGGGTCATGCGCAGGATCTTCCCGGCGAGGGAAGCGCGGTCTTGCGCGTTGTCGGAGTTCTGGTTGTCCCCTGTGGTGGCGTACAGCATCCCATCGGGCCCGAACGCGATACGGCCGCCGTTGTGGTAGGTCCCCGCGGGGATGCCGTCGAGCACCGTCTCCGCGCGGCCCACGGCCAACTGTGCACCGTCGCCCTGCAGGGGGTATCGGATGATCCGGTTCTCGCTTGCGGCGGTCACGTAGGCGTAGAGGTAGCCGTCGTGGTCGGCGAGGCCGAGGAGCCCGCCTTCGCCTGCGGCGCGGACGTCGTCGACGGTCGTGATCTCGGAGGTCGTGCCGTCGTCGTGGAGAGCCAGGATGCGGCCGGAGTCCCGTTCACTGACCAACGGGGTGTCGCCGTGGAAGATGATCGACCAGGGCGCTTCCAGCCCGCTGGTCACAACCTTGGGTTTCGTGACGGGTTCCGAGGCTGTGACGGGTTCAGAAGCTGCGGGCGAGGCCTGCCGGGCCGGCTCGCCGGCCTCGTCCGGCCGGCTCGTGCATCCGGTGAGGATCAGCGCGAACGCGAGCGCCACCGCCGTAAAACTTGCTCGCTTCACCATGCCTGTCTTCCTCTCTTTCATCAAGATCTGTCGTGTGCGCCGGCCGCCGCCGACCTCGACGGGGAACGGGTGCGACGGCGGCCCTGCCTGGCAGCGTGGGCGGTCCGGGTCAGCCAGACATGTCGGGTGCACGCTGTGTGCGTCCACGCGGCGGGTCAGAGCAAGGCGTCGGCGGTGATGGGCAGTTGGCGGATGCGGCGGCCGGTGGCGTTGAAGACGGCGTTGGCGATCGCGGGGGCCACGCCGACGTGCACGACCTCGCCGAGCCCCTTGACTCCGAGCGGGTCGGCCTCGTGGTCCTCGCCGTCCAGGTAGATCACCTTGACGTCGGGGACATCGGCGTTGACGGGGACGAGGTAGTCGGCCAGGTTGGCGTTGACGATCCGGCCGTCCCGGTGGTCGGTGGCGGTGTGTTCGAGCAGAGCCGTACCGATGCCGCCCACGATGCCGCCGATGGCCTGGCTCTCGGCGAGCTTGGGACTGATGATGCGGCCCGCGTCGTAGACGCCGAGCATGCGCCGCACCCGTACCAGGCCGAGTTCCGCGTCGACGGCGACCTCGGCGAAGGTGGCGTTATACGCGTAGAAGGAGTACCGCTGTTTCCCGTCCGGGCCGGTGAACGTGCCGAGTGCCTCGAGGTGAGCATGCCCGTTGCGGGCCAGCAAGGCGCGGTAGGTCTCGCCGCGGGCCGGATTGTTCTTCACGTGGAGCCGGCCACCCTGGACGACGATGTCGTCGGTGTCCGCGCCGTGCAACGGGGACTCGCGATCCGCGATCGCCAGCGTGATGGCTTGCCGGCGGACCTGGTTGCAGCCGTCGAGGACGGCGGAGCCGACGCTGGCCATGGTCATCGAGCCGCCGTGCGGCGGGGTCGGCGGGAAGAGGGAGTCACCGAGGCGGACGGTGACGGTGGGCACGGTCAGTCCGAGGGCGTCTGCGGCGACCTGGGTCTGGGAGGTGTACGTGCCCGGGCCCATGTCACTGGAGGCGGCTTCGACCACCGCGGTGCCGTCGGCGTTCAGGCGGATGCGGGCCTGGGCGGTGACGCGGACGGTGTCGTAGACACCGGCGGCCATGCCCATGCCGATCAGCCAGTTCCCTTCGCGGCGTGAGCGCGGCTTCGGGTCGCGACGGTGCCAGCCGAACTCGCGGGCGCCGATCGTGTAGCACTCGCGCAGGCGGCGGGTGGAGAACGGGAGCTTGGACGACTCGTCCAGGTCCGGTTCGTTGCGCCGGCGCAGTTCGATCGGGTCGATGCCGAGCTTGTCGGCGAGCTCGTCCATGGCCGATTCGATGACGTAGGAGGCGGTGGCGAAGCCGGGGCCGCGCATCCAGATCGGAGTGTTCACGTCCAGCGGCACCGTCCGGTACGCCTGGCTGACGTTCGGGGTGCTGTAGAGCATCTGGCCGGGCTGCATGACCCCCTCGGTGAACGTCTCGTACGAGGAGGTTTCGGCGTCCATCTCGTGGGCCATGGCGGTCAGCCGGCCGCGCCGGTTGCTGCCGAGTTGCAGCCGGTACTCGTACGAGGGGCGAAAACCGTTGCTGAAGTACATCTGCCTGCGGCTGAGGACCAGCTTGACCGGGCGTTTCGCCACGCGGGCCGCGAGGGCGGCGACGACGGTGTGGGGCCAGCAGCGCAGCCCGCTGCCGAAGCCGCCGCCGACGAAGGGGGAGATGACGCGCACGGAGGCCAGTGGCAGGCCGAAGACGGCGGCGAGCTCGGTCTGGGTGCCGACGACCCACTGGGTCTTGTCCCAGACGGTGAGCCTGTGGCCGTTCCAGCGAGCGATGGTGGCGTGCGGCTCCATCGGATTGTGGTGGTTGCGGGCCGTACGGTAGATCAGGCCCAGGCGCACGTCCGCCGTCCGCAAGGCGGCCTCCGCATCGCCGCGCGTGTAGTTCGTGGGCTTGTCCGGCTCGGCCTCGGTCAGGTCGGTGGCGGGCTTCTCAGCGGTGTAGCTGATCTTGACCAGACTCGCGCCGTGCTGGGCGGCTTCCAGGGTCGTGGCGATCACGACGGCGACCGGCTGGCCGTGGAAGAGGACCTTGTCGTCCTGGAAGACGCGCAGCCGGTGGCCTGGTGGATTGTTGGATGCGGTGTTGTCCCGGTATGGCAGGGTGGGCGCGTTGCGGTGGCTGATCACGTGCAGGACGCCGGGGTGGGCCAGGGCGGCGCGGGTGTCGATCGCGGTGATGCGGCCGCGGCCGATGCTCGCGTCGACGGTGACGGCGTGCGCGGCGCCGTCCACGTCGTGCTCGGCGGCGTAAAGGGCCTGGCCGGTGACCTTGTGCCGGCCGTCCACGCGGGAGAGCCGGGCGCCGACGGCTGCCCGTGGCTGGGGACTCACTGGGGACCTCCTACGGTGCGCAGCTGGCGTTCAACGGTCCGCCGGAGCAGCTCGACCTTGAACCGGTTGTGGGCGAGCGGGCTGGCGCCGTCCGTCGCCTTCTCGGCGGCGGCCGCCCACAGGGCATCGGATGGGCGCTCGCCGACCAGGTGCTGTTCGACGGCGGGCAGCTTCCACGGCACGGTGCCCACGCCGCCGGCGGCGACCTTGGCCGCGCGGATGATGCCGCCGCGTACGTGCAGGGCGACGGCCGCCGAGGTGAGCGCGAACTCATAAGACTGCCGGTCGCGCACCTTCAGATAGCCGGAGGCGAGCGGACGCGGGAGCGCGGGGATCTCCACTGCTGTGATCAACTCACCTGGGTGCAGGGCTTGTTCGCGCTGCGGGCTCGTGCCGGGGCCCAGCAGGAAGTCGGCGAAGGGCAGGCGGCGTTCGCCGTCCAGGCCCAGCAGGTGCACCTGGGCTTCCAGGGCGGCGAAGGCGACGGCCACGTCGGAGGGGTGCGTGGCCACGCACGCCTGGGAGGTGCCGAGGATGGCGTGCGTGCGGTTGTAGCCGTCGCGGGCGGCGCAGCCGGAGCCGGGGTCGCGCTTGTTGCAGGCGGCCGTCACGTCGCGGAAGTAGGTGCAGCGGGTGCGCTGCATGATGTTGCCGCCGATGGTGGCCATGTTCCGCAGCTGGGCCGATGCGCTCAGCTCCAGCGCCTGGGAGATCACCGGGTACAGGGTGCGCACCGTGGGATGGGCGGCTGCCGCGGCCATGGCCACCAGGGCGCCGATGCGCAGCCCGCCGCGCTCGGTGGCTTTGACCTCGGCCAGTGGCAGGCCGGTGATGTCGACGAGCGTGCCGGGTTGCTCGACACCTTCGCGCATCAGGTCGACCAGGGTGGTGCCGCCGGCGATGTAGCGGCCGCCGCGCCTGCCCGCGGCCAGGGCGTCACGCGTGTCGGAGGCTCGGGTGTAGGTGAAGGGATGCATGGTGAGGTGCCCTCACTTCCGGCCCGCGGCCTGCTGGACCGCGCGCACGATCTTGGGGTAGCAGCCGCAGCGGCAGATGTTGCCGCTCATCCACTCGCGGATCTCCTCCGGCGATTGGGTGTGGCCTTCCTGGATGCAGGCGATGCCGGAGACGATCTGGCCAGGGGTGCAGTAGCCGCATTGGAAGGCGTCCTGATCGATGAACGCCTGCTGCAGCGCGTGCAGGTCGTCGCCGTCGGCGATGCCCTCGATCGTGGTGACCTCGGCGCCGTCGAGTCGCACCGCCAGGATCAGGCAGGAGTTCTGCCGACGCCCGTCGACCAGAACGGTGCAGGCTCCGCAGGCTCCCGCGTTGCAGCCCTTCTTGGAGCCGGTTAGGCCCAGGTGCTCGCGCAGCAGGTCCAGCAGCGAGGTGCGGTTGTCGACGGTCACGGCGTGGCGGGTGCCGTTGACGGTCAGGGTGAGGCGGCTGGCGGGCGTCGAAGCGGCGGCCTCCGCTTCGGGACCGGAGATGAGGCTCGCGCCGAGCACGCCGCCCGCGACGACGGTCCCGCCGACGGCAGTACCGGCGGCGATGAAGGTGCGCCGGCTGAGCTCCACGGAGGAGGTTTCGTCAGCGGTCACGGGCATCGAGCTCTGCGGTACGGGTTCGGTGGGCATGTGGGAAGGCCTTTGCATCGTGGAAAGGATCAGCAGCACTGCAGTGGCACCGGTGTGGGCGGGGATGGGCACAGTAGGGCCGCCCTCTGGGCCAGAAGTGAAATCGGATCGGGTCTGGGCTCAGTAGCCGCGTGTGGACGCCGATCGAGGTGCCGGAGGTGACGGCGATCGGGACTGGTGTGATCAGCGGGCGGTCTGGCCACCGTCGACGGGCAGCGTCGACCACGACGACGAAGTCCGCCGCGTGGGTCGGGATCGATGCCAAGGGGCGGGACGGAACGTGCGCTTCCCAGCGTACGAGTGATGATCGCGGGCCGCGGATGGACGCCTTGCGTCACGTAGGGCCGGTCAAGCGGGAAGCTGGGAGAGTTGGCCAGGTCCGCGTCGGTGCCAGGCCCCGGCGGTTTGATCCTTTGCATGCGGGTTTCCGGCAACCCGATGAAAGACCGAGGCTAGTTCTTCACGACCTCAATGGTGACCGACGCGCCATCTGGAATCGCACGAAGCTCCTCTACGCTCGCGTCAATGCGCCCTAGTGGCACTTTTCCAGGCCAGTAGCCAATTGGGCCATAATATAGGGCAATCCATTGGCCGGGCTCGTAATAGCCAACTTCAGGGATCGCTGGCTCGTCGCCATCAGGCGCACCCTCCATTGAAAGCGGGTTCTGAACTCTGACGACTTTCTCGTCGTATCCCGGGTAATCATCGGCTGTCAGAGTGAGCGGAAGTTGCGACACAAGATCTTTTGCCGTCGGATTGTTGTACAACTGGATGGTGAACGCCTTGTCGCCGATACGGACCGCTATTCTGCTGCCAGACAGCGTCCTCAAATTGTCGTTCGTAGAACCTACTCCTTGCGCCCTGCTGCTGGTTTCCGCTGGTTCACCAGCGGCAGGCGAGACCTGCCGTGACTCTGCGCCGGGATCGCCCGGCTGGCTCGCGCAACCGGTAAGGAACACCGCGAACGTCAGCGCTGCCACCGTGGAACTTGCTCTCTTCAACATGCGTGTCTCCTCTCTTTCGCCAATGAGATCCGTCGTGTAGGCTGACTGGCCTGTTCACCCAAGGCTGATTCGCGGCAGCGCCTGGTTGCCGGTAGTGCGGCGACGTCATCCGCGCACTGTTTCGGGGTCCCAGCCGAGCGGCTTGCCGGTATCCAATGCGTCAATCGCGGCCAGATCCGCGGAGGACAGTTGGAAGTCGGAGACGGCGAAGTTTTCCGCAATCCGCGGAGGCGTGACCGACTTCGGAATCACGACCGGGCCAGCCTGCACATGCCAGCGCAGCACGACCTGAGCCGAGGTCCTGCCGGTGCGCTCGGCGATGTCAGCCACGACCCTGTTGCGTGGGGCCGAACCCATGCCCAGCGGCGAGTAAGCCTCGGTAACGATGCCGTGCTCCGCGTTCGCTGTCTCAACGTCGCGTTGCTGGAACGTCGGGTGGTACTCGATCTGGTTGACGGCAGGAACAACGCTGCCATGCTCGATGATTTCCGTGAGATAGCGGGGCGTGAAATTCGAAACCCCGATCGACCGAATCAGGCCCTCGGCCTGCGCCTGCTCCATCGCCTCCCACGCCTCGACCCGCTTGTCCAGTCCGGGGACCGGCCAGTGAATGAGGTAGAGATCGAGATAGTCCAACCCCAGCCGTCGCAGGCTGTCCTCGAGCGCTTGGCGGGCGCGCCCCTGGTCTGAGTTATCCAGCTTCGTGGTGATGAACAGGTCCTCGCGAGGAATGTCGGACTCCCGGATCGCCTGGCCGACGCCGGCCTCGTTGCCGTAGGCCGAGGCGGTGTCGATGTGGCGGTACCCGACCTCCAGAGCCGCCGAAACGGTGCGGACGATATCTCTCCGCGAGACCTGCCAGACACCGAATCCCAGCTGTGGAATGCGATGGCCGTCGTTCAGTGTCACGTTCGGAATGCTCATACTCGACTTTCCTTCTTGGTCTTTCTCACCGGCCACCACTACGGAGCACGCCTTCGAAAGCATGTGAGGGCTCTTCCCGATCGCGTAGGCCGGCGTGCCAGGAACCCACGGCTTCGCGCCAGCCAGGGCTGTTCGGGCGCTCAGCGCGAGCCGGACCCTTCCCGTGATCCGGTTGCGCAGTGCCCGCAGGCGCCCGCGTGCGGCCCCCGGTCCAGGGGTGGGCGGTGTCAGGGCTTGAGAAGGGCCTTGATGGCGCGGCGCTCGTCCATGGCCTTGTAACCCTCGGCGACCTGTTCCAGCGGCAGAGCGAGGTCGAAGACCTTCCCGGGGTTGATCGCCCCGGTCAGCACGCGGTCGATCAGGTCGGGCAGGTAGCGGCGCACGGGCGCGGGACCGCCACGCAGGCCCACCTGGGAGAAGAACAACTCCTGCCCGTCAATGGCGACCTCGTGGGGAACGCCGACAAAGCCGACGTTCCCGCCCGGGCGTGCCGAGCGCAGGGCCTGCTGCATGGCCTGGGCGGTACCCACGCACTCCAGGACCGCGTCGGCGCCGATGCCGCCGGTCAGCTCCTTGATCCGGGCGACGCCCTCCTGGCCGCGCTCGGTGACGATGTCGGTGGCGCCGAACTCCGTGGCCAGCTTCAGCCGGGGCTCATGGCGGCCCATCGCGATGATCCGCTCCGCGCCCATCTCCTTCGCCGCGATGACCGCGCACAGGCCGACCGCGCCGTCGCCGACCACCACGGCGGTGCAGCCGGGGGTGACCTCGGCGGCGTCGGCGGCCCACCAGCCGGTGCCCATGACATCGGAGACGGCCAGCAGGCCGGGCCACAGCTCCTCGTCCGGCACCTGGTCGGTCGCGACGAGGGTGCCCTGGGCGTTGGGGATGCGCACGTACTCGGCCTGGCAGGTGCTCATGAACTCGCGGTTCAGGCAGTTGGACTGGAAGCCGTTGCGGCAGTTCGCGCAGGTGTTGTCCGAAGTTGCGAACGAGCCGACGACGAACTGGCCGGGCCGCACCGCGGTGACCTGGTCGCCGACCTCCTCCACGAAGCCGACGTACTCGTGACCCATCGGGTGAGCCTGTTCGGTCGGCTCCAGGCCGCGATAGGACCACAGGTCCGAGCCGCACACACAGGTGACGGCCGTCCGGATGATCGCGTCGGTCGGCTCGAGGATCTTCGCATCCTCCAGAGTCTCGAAACGCACATCGCCGGGGCCGTGGATCACTGCTCCACGCATCAGGATTTCCTTACATGTATAGGTGTCGTGCCTAGTTGTTCGATCGCGGCGTCACCCGCGGCATTCGCTGAAGGCGCGGGTACCCGCCGCACTCCAGGAAACCGGCATTTCGCGGCGGCTACCAGTTACCGTCGAAGGGTGTACCGCCAGTACACCCCTCCCTGCCTGACCAGGCCGTACGCTCGCAGTGTGGACAATCGTGACGAGGTCCGCGAGTTCCTCACCTCGCGGCGAGCGAAGATCACCCCGGCCCGGGCCGGCCTGCCCGCCGGATCCCGGCGGCGCGTCCCGGGCCTGCGCCGCAGCGAGGTCGCGGCCCTGGCCGACCTGAGCGCCGAGTACTACGCCAAACTCGAACGAGGCCACCTCGCCGGCGCCTCCCCAGCAGTGCTCGAAGCCGTCGCCCGCGCCCTGCAACTCGACGACGCCGAACGCGCCCACCTCCTGCACCTGGCCCAGGCCGCCGAAGGCTCCGATGTGCTCACCCGCCCCCGGCGCCGCGCCGCCCGGCCGCAGACACTCCATCGCAGCCTGCAGTGGACCCTGGACGCGATCACCGCCGGGCCCGCCCTCGTGCAGAACAGCCGCATGGACGTGCTCGCCGTCAACCCACTCGGCCGCGCGTTCTTCGCCGACCTCTACGCCTGTCCGGACAACCAAGAGAACCTGGCCCGCTTCGCCTTCCTCGACCCCACCTCCCACCGCTTCTACCCCGACTGGGGACCGTTCGCGGACATGTGCGTGGCCATCCTGCGCACCCACGCCGGCCGCAACCCCCACGACAAAGAGCTCCACGACCTCGTCGGCGAACTCTCCACCCGCAGCGACGAGTTCCGCACCCGCTGGGGCTCGCACAACGTCCGCCAGCACGGCACCGGGACCAAACGCTTCCACCACACCGCCGTCGGAGAACTCACCCTCGCCTTCGAGGGCCTGCAGATGATCGCCGACCCCGGCCTCACCCTCACCATCTACACCGCCGAACCTGGCTCCCCCTCCGAAGAGGGCCTGCGCCTGCTCGCCTCCTGGGCAGCCACCCACGAAGCCCTGACTCCCACGGAGCCGCTGGCAGCGGACTGACGGCCCGCCCATCCACGTGCAGCAACGCTCCTGTATGCGCTGCGCGCGTTCGAGAATTTCTATACCGAACACAAGTCTCATCGGGCTCTCGGCAGGCTGCTCCGCTTCGACCACTCGTTGATCCCGGCATCGACTTCGCCTCGATCGCCTTGTTGGATATCCGCCGACGTGATCGGTGTGGAGGTGACCTGAAGGAATATCCACACGCGGCTTGACCTGGCCGGATGATAGATCAGCACCCGCAGTCTCGACCAGAGCTTGGACGGGTCTGCGATCAAGCCGGGTGCGTCACGCCCGGCAACCCTTCCCTCGGACACTTCTGTTGGGTGTCGTTTGGGTCTGGCTTTGTGGTCCGGCCTGGGGCGGCAAACATCCGACATCGCAAACCGGGACAGTTCGCTCTCGTTATGGACCCACAGATACGCCGGACACGTGCCGAAGAGCATGTGACGAGCATGAACTCGGCCGTTTTCGCCTTGCTGAAGACGGTTGAGAATCGAGAAAGTGCGGGTCGGATGGGGTGTGAGGTGGTAGGGCGCCCGGGGCTCGAGCCCGGAACCTACGGATTAAAAGTCCCGAAGCTCTGTTCCTGCATGCCAGAGTGTGCCGCATTCTGTCGCGCGGGTCCAGAAAGTGTCAGTGCGGAAGCGTTGAATTTGGACATATATGCACGTAGCGATCGCGGCGATTTCTTCGTGTATGTCGCGATCTAAAACCGTGTGCTGCTGCTGGTTGCTCGGTTGCGCGGTTCGGAATCCGATGCCGGTTTGACCAAGATTTGGCCTATCGGGCTGTCCTAACTCGGCCTTTCTGGCCGGTATTTGGATAAGTGACAGGGATGATTCGCCCGCCAGATCGGGGCGTCTGATGGTGACCGTACAGCCCAGCCACTTCACCGAATCTCGATGCCGTGCCTCCTCGCGCCGGTTGGAGCCGCCGCCATGCGGTCAGCGCGGGGCTCTTGACGTCTGGCCGGCTTCCTACGACCGGGACAAGCAGTAGCACATCCTCACATCCCACGTTCGGCCAGTGCGTGGGCCGGGATATGTGACCAGCGGATATCGCTTGACGCGGGCGGTGAAGGTGGGCGTCGATACCGACCGCCCCGACCAATCGATGGCCCCCACCGTCCCGCTGCCGCCCCTACGGGCCTGTGGGCCGATAGGGGGTCGTCATTCGGCCTGGGGCGTGGCATACCCGACCCCGGGGTCGCTGGGCTGTGACCCGCGCGGGGATCGGTCCGGTGCGCAAGGCCGCTGGTGGCGTCCTGTCGGGCGATACCGCATCGGCGGTGTTCGGCGGCGGGGCGGGGTGGGCCGCAGGAAGTGCGGCGTCCAGCAAGCGGCGACGCGAGGTCAGTGAACAAAGGGAAGGCTCGACAGCGACGATGAATGGAACCACCTTCAAGACGTGTTCCTGCCGGGATGTGGCGACGGGGAGGAGACTGGGCAAGGCCTGTCCGAAGCTGCGCCGTCCGGGCGGCGGGGAGTGGTGGAGCAGCACCCATGGCCGGTGGGCCTACCAGCTGGAACTGCCCCCGCACGCCGACGGGCGGCGGCGTAACCCGCTGCGCCGCCGGGGCTTTGCCACGCTGGAGGAGGCCGAGGCCGAACTGGAGCAGGCCGGGGCGCTGCTGGCGCTGGATGAGGACCCGTACATCCAGCGGAAGGTCGCCGAGCTGATGCTGTCGGTGCTCAAGGACACCAAGGCGCTGCCGCCGGTGGAAGAGGTACGGCGCAAGGTCCGCACTCGACAGGACCTCAATCGCACGGTGACCGTGGCCGAGTGGATGCAGGAGTTCCTGCGGCGCAAGCGGAAGATCGACGCCACCACCCGCCGCTCCTATGAGGCGCACATCCGTCTGTACTTCACCCTCTACCTGGGTGATATCCGGCTGGATCGGCTGCGGGTATCGGATGTGGCGGGCATGTTCGATGCGATCGAGGAGTTCAACGACGTCATCACTACCGCCCGCGCCGGCGGCGATCCCGAGGAGCGAGCCAAGGTGCGGTACCGGCGGCCGGTCGGCCCGGCTACCATGCATCGAATCCGCGCCACCCTGCGGCACGCGCCGAACATTGCGATCAAGCAGGATCGGCTGATCGACTTCAACCCGGCCGCGGTGGTCGAACTTCCCGATGTCGAACGTCCCAAGGCGCTGGTGTGGACCGATGAGCGGGTCGCCGCCTGGAATCGCGACCTGCAGGACCGGCTCGATGTCGAGGAGCGGCGGCGTGGGGCCCGGCTCAGCCGGCCCAGCATGATCAACGTGTACGCGTCCGTGCCGAGGCAGTCGCCGGTGATGGTGTGGACGCCCTCGCACGCCTTCGCCTTCCTCGCCCAGGCGGCCACCCACCGGCTGTCCGCCCTGTATAGGTTGATCGCCTTGCGTGGGCTGCGTCGGGGGGAGGCGGTCGGGCTGCGCTGGAAGGATGTCGACCTGTCCGCCGGGACGGCCGGGGTGCACTGGCAGATCACGCAGCTAGGCTGGGAGCCGGTACAGGGCAGGCCGAAGAGCGAGGCCAGCGACCGCATTATTGCGTTGGATGAGGACACCGTCACCGCGCTGCGTGCGCATCGCAAGCGCCAGGCCGCCGAGCGGTTGATCGCGGGCGAGGCCTGGACCGACAGCGGGTTCGTCTTCACCGACGAGATCGGCCGGCCGCTACATCCGCAGCAGGTCAGCGACCAGTTCTACCAGCTGGCCTTCCAGGTGGGGCTGCCGCCGGTGCGGCTGCACGACCTGCGCCATGGCGCGGCCTCGCTGATGCTGGCCGCAGGAGTCGATCTGAAGGTCGTGCAGGAAACCCTCGGCCACGTCTCCTCCACCTTCACCCGCGACACCTACACCAGCGTCTACCCCGAGGTCGCCCGGGCCGCCGCGGAATCCACCGCCGCCCTCGTCAACACCGCAGCCGCGGGCGCCCAGGCGGCCCGCCTGATCACCCTGCCGACGTCCGGCTCTGGGACGTCGGGGACGGTACGGACGTATGGGAGATCCTGCGGGTCCCGCACGGCCGGTGGTCCACCGCGGCGGCCTTCAGCCCCGACGGGTCCCTGTTCGCCACCGTCGCAGACAAGATCATCCAGTTGTGGGAGCTGTCTGATTGATCTCGTACGGACCGAGATCCGCCGCTCCTGCTCGCCGGCCGCCGGCACCCCCCCCGACCTGCCCGACCTCGTCAGGACCGCGTCGAGACACACGCCGCGTCCAATGTGAGTCACGTCTCATCCGCGGGCCGTTACGCCGGATGCGCGGCTGGTGTCTCAATGCCGAGTCCACAACACGAGGGAGACAGGATGAACGGGAACGTCGAGGTGGTCGTGGTCGGCGGCGGGTACGCGGGTGTGATGGCGGCCAATCGCCTGGCTCGGCGCGACGGCGTGTCGGTGACCCTGGTCAATCGACGTCCCGACTTCGTCGAGCGGATCCGCCTGCACCAGCTCGCGACCGGCTCCGACGACGCGGTCGAGGGCTTCGGCGAGGTTCTGGGCGGGAACGTCCGGCTGGTGGTCGACGCCGCGACCCGGATCGACGCCGCCGCGCGCCGGGTGTCGCTGGCGGGCGGTGGCACGGTTTCGTACGACTACCTCATCTACGCGGTGGGCAGCGGTGCCGCCGATCCCGGCGTGCCCGGAGCGGCGGAGTTCGCTCATTCGGTGTCGGACCTCGAGGGGGCGCGACGACTGCGGTCGGCGCTGGCCGCGACGCCCGCGACGGCTCCGGTGACCGTGGCCGGAGCCGGCCCGACCGGTATAGAGACCGCCGCCGAGCTTGCGGAACAGGGCCGCAAGGTCACCCTGGTCTGCGGCGACGTGCTCGGCCCCTACCTGCATGCCCGGGGCCGCCGCCCGGTCGCCCGCCGGCTCGCCGAGCTGGGTGTGACCGTGCTCGAAGGTCCCCGCGCGACGGTGACGGAAGTGACCCGCGACGCCGTCCGGCTCGACGACGGCCGCGAGTTGCCCAGCGCGGTGACGATCTGGACCGCGGGGTTCCGGGTCCCGGACCTGGCGGCCCGCAGCGGGCTGCGCACCGACACCGAAGGCCGCCTGCTGACCGACGCGACGTTGACCAGCGTGGACGACGTGCGCATCGTCGCTGCCGGGGACGCGGCGGCGATGACGGACCGGCCATTCCGGATGAGCTGCCAGGCCGCCGTGCAACTGGGCGCGGGGGCCGCGGCCACGATCCTGCGCAGGATCGGGGGGAGAACACCCGCTCCCGTCCGGTTGATGTTCGCCGGGCAGTGCATCAGCCTCGGCCGGAACGAGGGCGTCACCCAGTTCTCCTACCTGGACGACCGGGTGAACGCGCTCCACATCAGCGGGCGGCTCGGTGCCAAGGTCAAGGAGTTCGCCTGCCGGTTCCCCCTCGACCAGTTGGCGTCCGGGGCACGCAAGGCCGGTTCCCGCGCAGCCCTGCAAACGCCTCAGCCGGAACACCGCACGACGCCGCCATCCCACCTGGCCTGATCAGCGGGGAGGCTGCTGTCTGTCTTCAGACCGGGTACATTTCCACGGCCTGTTTCCGGAATGTGGGGCCGACCGCGAGAGAGCGAAGCGCACGACATGAACGACCACCTCACCGACCCCGCTACCAGGGCCTTCGTCGCCCACCGCGACCTGCTGTTCACCGTCGCCTACGAGCTGCTCGGATCGGCGGCGGACGCCGAGGACGTCCTCCAGGAGGCCTGGCTACGGTGGGTCAAGGTCGACCTGGCGCAGGTGCAGGACCAGCGCGCCTACCTGGTACGGATCACGACCCGGCAAGCACTCAACCGGCTACGCACCCTCAAACGGCGCAAGGAGGCCTACGTCGGCCCCTGGTTGCCCGAGCCCCTGCTCACCGCGCCGGACGTGGCCGAGGACGTCGAACTGTCCGAGAACCTGTCGCTGGCACTCATGTTCGTCCTCGAAACCCTCTCACCGACCGAACGCGCCGTCTTCGTGCTGCGCGAGGTCTTCGACATCGGCTACGACGACATCGCGGCCGCGATCGGCAAGAGCCCCGCCGCCGTACGCCAGCTCGCCTACCGCGCCCGCCGGCACGTCGACGCCCGCCGGCCGCGCACACCGGCTTCCCCGGAAGAAGCCCGGGCAGCGCTGAGTTCGTTCCAGACCGCGCTCGTGACCGGCGACCTGCAGGGGCTGCTCGACGTGCTCGCCCCGGACGTCGTCTTCGTCAGCGACGGGGGCGGCCTCAGACTGGCGGCCCTGCGGCCGGTCGTCGGCGCCGACAAGGTGCTCAGTTACATGGCCGGCAGTGTCGGCAAGGCCGGCGGCACCTTCACCGGCGAGTCCACGACGGTCAACGGCAACCCCGGACTCATCCTGCGCCTGGACGGCGTGATCGACGGCGTTCTGGCCCTGCGCGTGGAGAACGCCCGCGTCACCGGCCTCTACTACGTCCGCAACCCCGAAAAGCTCACCCGCGTGGAGTCCGAAACCCCCCTCACCTCCCGCTGACCGTCCCCGCGACCCGGTCGGCCGGACCGTCGAGTCGACTTGAAGGTCCAGCACGATGTTCAGGCTCAGCCTCCCGGTCGAGACGGGCGTTGATCAGGGCGTCGCCGAGAGGCGTGCGGGCGTACAGGACACTGCGGCCGGTGCGGGTGCCGGCGATCAGGCCCGTGCGGCGCAGCGCCGCCACGTGTTCGCCCGTGGTGCCCAGGCTCTGTCCGAGCAGCGCGGCGAGCTGCGTGGTCGTGGCGGGTTCGGCGAGCTCGGCGAGGATGCGTGCCCGGCTGCGCCCGATGAGCTGCGAGAGGTCCGCGTCGGGAGCCGGCAGCGCGGCCGCGGTCCCCCTGGCGGGATAGACCAGCGCGTACGGCCACGCGTCCGCCAGATAGGCGCCGACGCCGCCCGTGAACGCGGAGGGCAGGAAGAGCAGGCCCTTGCCGCCGAGCCGGTGGGTGCCGCTGGAGTACATCTCGATCTCGATCTGGCCGCCACGCCGCCAGTGGACGCGGGGGCTGAGGTCCTCCAGCGCCGCCGCCCAGCCGTAGGCCGCCAGCCGGCCCGCGCGCTGCGCGACGTCCCGCTGCAGGATCGCCCGCAGGCGCGGCCACTCGTGGGACAGGATCTCGGTCCAGAGCGCCTCGTAGGCGTCGGCGAGCCGTTCGACCACGTACGGGCCCAGCAGCAGCTCCCGGAACGGGCCGGTGACGGGCGGGCGCCCGGCCAGCGCACCGGCGATCTCCGCGTGGGCCTGCGCGGGCGACGTCGCCCGCATGGCGGCCAGTTCGTCCTCGAAGGGCACGTCTGTCGCCGTCGGCGGCGGGGCGATGAAGTCGACGTTCGCGTTGCCCCTGTTGCCGCTGATCAGCGCGACGGCCCGCAGGGCGAGGTGCTCGCGCTCCAGCATCCGGTACGTCGCGCGCCACCGGGCGACCCACGGCCCGTGCACGCCCGCCTCCACGCGGCCCGCCAGCACCCACTGCGCGTGCATGGCCTCGACCAGCGGGGAAATCGCGAACCTGCTGCTCACCAGGTCCTGCGGGGTGACCTCGATCGTCGTAGGCACCTTTCGGTTATATCCGAAAATATCGCGTGATGGTGGGCGGGTCCGCAGCATCGGATGCGTGAAGAGCGCGACGTTCGGCGAGGTGTTCGCCGTCAGGGAGTTCCGGGTGCTGTTCGGCAGCTTCGTGCTGCTGATCGGCGGGGACGTGATCAAGATGCTGGCCCTGTCCGTGCTGGTGTACGCGCGGACCGGCTCTCCCGGGCTGTCGGCCGCGGCGTACATGGCCGGGTGGCTGCCGTTCATCCTGGGCGGGCTGTTCCTGCTGTCGCTGGCCGATCGGGTGCCACCGCGGGCGTTGATGATCGCGGGTGAGCTGGTCAGGGCGGTGACCTGCCTGGTGCTGGCGTACGCGGGGCTGCCGGTGTGGGGGCTGCTGGCGCTCGTGCTGGTCACCGGGCTGTTCTCGCCGGTGTTCTTCGCGGCGCGGGCGGCGATGTTGCCCGAGATTCTGCCAGGGGACGCGTTCGTGCTGGGGCGGTCGGTGCTCAACGTGGCCTCGGCGGGCGCGCAGATCGTGGGGCTGGCGGCGGGGGGCGCGTTCCTCGGCTTCGCCGGGCCCTCCGGGGCGCTGGCCGTCACGGCGGTGCTGTCGCTCGCGGCCATGGTGGTGCTGCGGGTGTGGCTGCCGCGCCGGCCCGCACGGGGTGCGGACCAGGAAACTCGGGGCAGTGCGGTACGGGAGACGCTCCGCGTGAACCGGCGCCTGGTGGCCGACGGGCGGGTGCGCGGTTTGCTGCTGGCCGGCTGGCTGCCGTGCGTGTGCCTGGCCGGGGCCGAGGCCATGGTGGTGCCCTACCTGGGCGGGCAGGGGCAGGCCGGGGTGGTGCTGGCGGCGGCCGCCGGTGGGATGGCGGTCGGGGAGTTCGCGGTCGGGCGCTTCGCGGCGCCCGCGGTGCGGGAGCGGCTGTCGTTGCCGCTCGCCGTGCTGCTGGGGGTGCCCTGGATCGGGTTCGCGCTCGGGCCGGGGATCGGGTGGGCCGCGGTGCTGGCGGCGGTGGCGGCGGCGGGGCTGGCCTACCAGCTGGGACTGCAGCGGCGGTTCGTGGACGCGGTGCCCGAGGACGTGCGCGGGCAGGCGTTCGGGCTGCAGTCGGCCGGGCTGATGACCGGCCAGGCGGCGGGCGCCGCTCTGGTCGGCGTGCTGGGCGAGGCGATCGGGCCCGGGCCGGCGATGGCGGTCGCGGGCGGCGGGGGCATCCTGGTGGCGCTGGCCCTGGCCGGCGTGCTGCGCCCGTCGCCCGCACCTCAACCGGTGGGATAGTTCGCGAGGAACGCCGAGACCGGCGGGCGGCTTTCGAGAGGGAGGCCGCCCGCCGGCCGCGATCACGTGTCCTTGCAGCCCTTGCCCTTGCCCGGCTTCGGGCATTCCGGTGCGGCCTTGACCAGCATGAACCTGGCCGTGCCGACAGCCGAGGTGTTGCCGGCCTTGTCGGTGGCCCGGTAGGTCACGGTGTGGGCGCCCGGCTGGCTGACGGCGAGGGGACGCGCGTACACCGCGTACGGCTGGCCGTCGAGGGAGTACTCGACCTTGTCGACCCCGGACTCGGCGTCGGCCGCGGTGAGCGTCACGGTCGCGGAGCCGACGTAGTTCCAGGCCCAGTCCATGCTGCCGGTGATCTGCGCCGTCACCTGCGGCGGGGTGGTGTCCTGTCCCGGAGGGGCCGCAATGGTGAACGTCACCGAGCCCAGCGGCGAGGTGTTGCCGGCCTTGTCGGTGGCCCGGTAGCGCACGGTGTGCGCGCCCGGCTGGTTGACCGACACCGGAGCCGAGTACGCCGTGAAGGCGCCGTTGTCCAGGGAGTGCTCCACCTTGTCGACCCCGGACTGGGTGTCGGTCGCGGTGAGGGTCACGGTCGCGGAGCCGACGTAGTTGCCGTCGTCGTTCCGGTCACCGGTCACCTGGGCGGTCACCTGCGGGGGAGTGGTGTCCTGTCCTGGAGGGGCCACCACGGTGAACGTCGTGGTGCCCGGGTCGGAGGTGTTGCCGGCCTTGTCGGTGGCCCGGTGGGTCACGGTGTGGGCGCCCGGCTGGCTGACGGCGAGGGGTTGCGCGTACACCGCGTACGGCTGGCCGTCGAGGGAGTACTCGACCTTGTCGACCCCGGACTCGGCGTCGGTCGCCGTGAGGGTCACGGTCGCGGAGCCGACGTAGTTGCCGTCGTCGTTCCGGTCGCCCGTCACCTGGGCGGTGACCTGCGGGGGAGTGGTGTCCTGTCCTGGAGGGGCCACCACGGTGAACGTCGTGGTGCCCGGGTCGGAGGTGTTGCCGGCCTTGTCGGTGGCCCGGTACC
>NZ_JBEXCR010000034.1:0-25330 GCF_040605375.1 Nonomuraea sp. NPDC005650 | reverse complement strand
GTAACGCACCGTGTGCGCGCCTGCCTCGTTGACCGACACCGGTGCCGAGTACGCCGTGAACGCCCCGCCGTCGAGCGCGTACTCCACCGTTTCCACTCCGGACTCGGTGTCGCTCGCTGTGAGGGTCACGGTCGCGGAGCCGACGTAGTTGCCGTCGTCGTCCCGATCGCCCGCCACCTGCGCCGACACCTGCGGCGCGGTGGTGTCCGCGCCGCCTCCGTCGGTGACCACCAGTTCGCCGACCATCTGGCCGTGACCGGGAATCGCGCAGAAGAAGCGGTACTTGCCCGGAGTGAGGTTCACCTGCGCCTGGTGCCGGCCGCCGTTCGCGTCGAAGGGGCTGGCGATGATGTTGAGGCTGACGTCGTGGTTGTAGCCGGGGGTGGAGACGTCGAAGGTCAGGGTGTGCGTCATGCCGGTGTCGTTGCCGGTCGCCGCACTGTTCTCGAAGACGATGGTGGCGGGCCCCGCGGTGGCGGTGGTCGGCGTCAACTTGTACGCGGTCATGCTGTTGTCGGCGTTCCAGGTGAGCACCTGGTCCGCCTGGGCCGTGAGCCGCATGGGGGGCTGCGCGCCGGCCTGGACCGACGACAGGAAGAGCGCGGGGAGCGCCACGGCCAGCAGCACCACGGCCAGGCCCGGCGCCGTGGCGGCGGCTTTCAACGTCCTGCGTAAGGCATGGATCAATCGGACATGCATGGGATCGATGCACCTCTCAAAGTCTGCGCGGGCGGCACGCCCCGGCTGGAGTGGGGCGCCGGGCGGGGTACGCGCCCCGGCCCGGCACCCGGCCGATGGACCGGCCTAGAGTTCTCGCACCCGGATGTTGCGGAATTCGATCGCGTCGTTGTTGCCGTGGTTCTGCAACCCGACGAACCCGCTGATGAACTGGCGCAGGTCCGTGGGCGGGTCGCCGGCTCGCGACGACGTCTTGCCCGGCGTGTTGTCGAACTCGTTGATCACCTTGCCGTTGCGGGTGATCGTGTAGTGCTGCCCGACCACCCGGACCTCGTAGTCGTTCCACGTGCCCTTCGGGGTGACCCCGGCCTTGTCCAGGCCCGTGGCGGCGAAGTTGTAGACGGAGCCGGTCTTCTGCGGCTCGCCCGTGTCGCCGTCGTAGATCTGGATCTCGTGACCGCAGAAGATCGCGACCCAGGCGGGCGACGTGCGGGCCGATCCGGCCGTTCCGCAGCTTCCCGCCGGACGTTGCTCCAGCGGCGTCCTCGGGTCGGGGAACCGTACGAAGACTCCGCTGTTGGCGCGGAGCGCGTCGGCCGCGACGTCACGGAACTGCAGCCTCAGCGAGAAGTCGGCGTACGCCTTCTTGGAGTACCACAGCATCCCGAGACCGCCGGAAGCGCGGATCGTGCCGTCCGGCTGCAGGTTGAACTGCCCCGACGGGGCCTGCGTCCACCCCTGGAGCGACTGCGCCGTCCCGTCGAAGAGGGTCTCGTACCCGTTCGTCTTGCCGATCTCGGACTGGGCGGCCGCCTTCTTGAGCGCGGACGCCTCGCGGTCGTCGATGACGCCGTCCTTGCGAGCCCGGTTCACCACGTCGTTGAGGTGGCTCATGAACTCGCCGTGGTTCTTCCAGTCGCGCTCGTCGTCGATCAGGTCGTTCAGCGTGCAGCCGCCGCCGGCCGCGCGGTTGGCCACGCCGGTGTCGGTGTCGAGCAGCCGGACCGTCGGCCGGGCGTCGGGGGCGGTGCATTCGACCTTGACGTCGATCGTGCCGGTGGCCGCCTTGCCGTCGGCGTAGGTGACCTTCAGCGTCGCCTTGTAGGTGCCGAAGTCCTTGTAGGAGTGCGTGGGGTTCGCCTCCTTCGACGGCCTGCTGCCGTCGCCGAAGTTCCACTCCCACGACACGCCGCCGGCCTTCGTGCTGGAGAACGCCATCGTCCTGGGGTCGCTCTGCCGGACGGGACGCGCCACGGCCAGGCTCGGGTTCGGCGTCGCCGCACCGCCCTTGTAGGCGACGCGGATCAGCTTCTGGTTGGCGTGGAGGCTGAAGAACCCGCCGGCGTAGTCGAGCATGTAGAGCGCGCCGTCCGGCCCGAACTTGGCGTCCATCCACGACTGGAGCTGGGTGTTGCCGCCGCCGCCCGGGATGATCTGGCGCAGGTCCTCGCCGAACACGGGCCGGCCCGCCTCGGGCACGGTCTTCGGGTCGACGGTCACGGCGACGCGGTTGTTGCCGTTGGACTCGTCACCGATGAACCACTTGTTCTCCCAGTACGCCGGCCACGCCACGCCGCTGTCGGTGTCGACCTGGGAGCGATGGTAGGTCGGCCCTGACATGACCGCCTGGCCGCCGCCCTTGAGGTAGGGAATGGTGAGGGTCTCCTCGCCCTGCTTGTACGTGGGCAGGCCGCTGCCGTCGGTCCGCTTCGGGTAGACGGGGCCGCCGCCCTGTGGCGAGTACCAGATCATGTTGGCGCGCGCCGGCGGGAGGTCGACGAGGCCGGTGTTGCGCGGTGAGGTGTTCTTCAGGTGGTCGCAGTCGTACCAGTCGGCGGGCTGGGTGGCGTCGACGTTGCTGCGGTCACGGTAGGGCTGCTTGTCGCCCATGCAGTACGGCCAGCCCTGGTTGCCGGCGGACCTGAGGATCGTGGCGGTCTCGTACTTGGCGGGACCCCACGTCTCGCTGGGGCCGCCGGCGTCGGGACCGACCCATCCGGCGGTCAGCCAGTTGTTCACGTCGTCCCAGGCGAGGCGTGCGATGTTGCGGACGCCCATCACCCAGATCTCCGGGCGGGTCTTGCCGCCGCCCTCCTCCTTGCCGGTGAACAGGTTGCCCTTGGGGACGGTGTAGGTGCCGTCGGCCTCCGGGTGGATCCGGAGGATCTTGCCGTTGAGGTCGTTGGTGTTGCCCGCGGTACGGCGGGCGTCCTGGAACGAGACGCCCTTGTAGTCCGCGGTCCAGTTGTTGCCGGAGTAGCCGCCCGAGCCGCCGGAGGAGTTGCTGTCACCGGAGCCGACGTAGAGGTTGCCGTCCTTGTCGAAGGCCATGCCGCCACCCGCGTGGCAGCAGCTGTGGATCTGGGTGTCCCACTGCAGCAGGTCCTTGCGGGTGCCCTGGTCGATGGCCTGGTTGGCGGCGTCGTAGGTGAACCGGGAGACCGTCCGCTTGCCGATCCGCCTGTCCCTGTCGATCGACTCGTGCGGCATCCAGTAGGCGTAGACCCAGCCGTTCTGCTCGAACTTGGGGTCGAGCGTGATGCCGATCAGGCCTTCCTCGTTCTTGACCAGTTCGTCGCCGCTGCCGCGGTTGCCCATGACGGCGAGCGTGGTCAGGAGCTTGACCTGCTTGGTCTTCGGGTCCCACTGGTGGATGGTGCCGCAGCCGAGGCCGACCTTGGGGTCGTTCCAGTCGACGACCGGGCCGGTCGTGCAGGCGGCCTTGCCGATGTAGAAGACCTTGCCGTCCGGGGCGACGGTCAGGCCGTGGGGCTCGCCGATCTGGTCGAGCTGGCCCTGCTTGTTCTGCGCGGTCAGCCGCTCGACGGTGTAGTTCGAGGCGATGGTCGCCTGGCAGTCACCGCGTACCAGGCCGGCCGCCCACCGGATGGCGCCGCCGAGGTGGCTCTGGAACTGCTCGTCGCCGGAGTAACTGGCCTTGGTGCCGCCCATGCCGGTGTAGAACGACCGGCCGCCGTCGTAGTCGCGGCACCACGAGACGGGGTGGAACGCGCCGTTGCCGTTCAGGCCCTGGTCGTAGGTGTGCTCGCCGACCTGCGCGACCGTGTGGACCTTGCCCAGCGGGTTGGGGCTCCAGTTCATCCACGTGTCGGTGCGCTTCACGGTGAAGGGCAGCCCCTTGTTCGCCGGGTGCTGGCGGTCGACGATGTCGACGACGGCCTCCTGCGGCTTGCTCTCCGGGGGCTCTCCGGCGGTGGGGCCGAACAGCCGCAGCTCGGCGAGCTGGAGCAGGGGCTCGCCGCTGTTCGCGGTGACGTTGAGCCGGTAGTACTGGTACGCCGTGCTGTTGTCGAACGTGTATTCCTTGGTCTGGAACCGCTGGGGGAAGCTCTCCCCGCTCCGCTTGTCGAGGTCGGTCCAGTCCGTCCCGTTCTGGGAGCCTTGCAGGGTCCAGTCCTTCGGGTCACGCCCGGCGAAGTCGTTGGCGGACGTCAACGCGTAATGAGCGATCGCGACCGCCTTCTCGAGCTTCCCCTGGACCCATCCGGTCGGCGTCCGCGCCAGCCACTTGGTGTCGTTGCTCCCGTCGAACAGCTTGTCCTTCGTCTCGTTCGGCGGGTTCTCGGCGCTGGCGGCGCTCTCCACCACCTTCTCCGGCGGGGGGAGGCTGCCGGCGGGGCGGGTGCCGATCAGCTCGGTGAACCAGGCCGAGTCCGCCTGGGCGCGCGCGGCGTCATGGACTCCGACGAATCCGCCGCCGTCCCTGATGTACGCCTGGAAGGCGGCCAGCTGGCCGTCGTTCAGCGCCGCGCCCTTGGCGGACAGGAACACCACGCCGCGGTAGCGCGCCAGGTTCTCGCTGGTGAAGACCGCCGGATCCTGCGACGCGTCGACGGAGAAGCCGTTCTTCCCGCCCAGGTCCTTGATCGCCGCCGTGGCCTGCTTGACCGGGTCGTCCTGCTGGTCGGCGGGACCGTGGAAGACCAGCACCTTGACAGAACCCTTTTCGGGACCCTTTCCGTGGCCCTGTTCGGAGCCCCTGTCCGGCGGGTTCGGGGCGGCGGCCTGTGCCTGGGCGGGCAGGGCGGCGGGGGCCGCCAGCCCGAGGATCAGGACGGCGCTCGACATCGTGATCAGTAAGCGGCGCCAGGCGGGTGATCGGGGCGGTAAGAGGGCTTTTCGGCCCATCGTTCGCTCCTTCGGATTGAGGGTGATTCGGGACCTGCTGGGAAGAGCTGAGGGTTGTGCCGCGGCCGGGTCCTGGGCCGCGTCAGTGATGCGCGTCCGTCGAGTGGCCCTCGTGGCCGCCACCCGAGTGATCGGGGATGTTCCCGTCCGCGTCGGTCACCGTGAAGATCCCGGCCATCCCCATGTCGGAGTGGCTCTGGACGTGGCAGTGGTACATCCACGCCCCTGGGCCGACGCGCTCCCCGGCGATCACCTGGAAGCCGAACGACTCGGCCGGGCCGGTGATCTTGGTGTCGATGATCCGGCTCTGGTCCTGCGGGTGTTCCAGCAGGCCGGTGCGGTTGTCGGCCCACCGGTGCCCGTGGATGTGGAAGGTGTGGTAGAACTCGCCGTGCGTGATCACGATCCACTCCACCCGCTCGCCGAGCTTCGCGACGAACTCGGGCGCCTGATGGGCCGGCTGGTTGTTGATCGACATGTCGTTGAAGACGACGGTGAACTGCTTGTCCGGCCTGAGGTCGCCCTTCCGGCGGACCACCAGCGGCCCGTAGAGCCCCTGCCGGATGCCCCCCGTGCCGTGATCGGTTCCCACGACGTGGTCGTGGTAGTGCCAGTAACCGGCGCTGCCGGGTTCGATGCTGCCGCCCGGGCGCCGGCCGGGGGTGTGGGTGCGCCAGGTGTAGGTACGCCGGCCGCCCGGTTCCACCACGCTGTTGTTCAGTCGGGTGCCGTCGCTGGCCGCGTCGTAGTCGACCCCGTGCACGTGCAGGCTGGCCGGCACGTCCAGGTTGTTGACCATCTCGATCTCGAGGGTGTCGCCCTCGACCATTTCGAGGAGAGGGCCGGGGATCGTGGGCTTGCCGGGCTCCAGGCCGTAGCCCAGCCGGCCGTCCGGCAGTCGCTCGGCGTAGAGGGTCATGCGGCGGACGTTGCCCTTGCCGGGCTTGTCCGTGGGCTTGTCGATCACTGCCTCGGCCTGGCTGGATGCCACTAACGGTGCGACCGCGGCGAACGCCGCGGAGGCGGTGAAGGCGCGCCGGGAGAACAGGCCTTTGTCCATGCCTGTGCCTACCTCGGTCATGGTTCCCCAATCGGTGACGGCGCCTCACTCGCGTGAGGGCAGGGTGCAGCTGCTCGTGTGCGTTCGGGGGCGAGGGTGTAAGAGTGGGAATCACGGGGAGTCGAGGGTGGTGGTTAGGATGACCGCCGATGGAAGTACGCGCCTTTTTTGGCCTCATGTCAAGACGTAGCGGCGAAAGTCGTGCTACTTCCGCCAAAATTCGGCCAAAGTCGGTGCGATCTCCCGAGGTGGCGGTGCGCCGTTTGTGTCGATCGCCTGCCGGTCGGCGCGATGATAGGGCGATCATCGGCCAGCTTCTGCTTGACCGTCGATAAAAGTCGCTCTTAGCATCGCGGCTAGTGACATACCGGATGTATCGCTCGTTCGGCATGGAGCCCGACACGTAGGAGCTTGCATGGACAAGGTCGGGGTGTGGCTCATTGGGGCACGGGGATCCGCGGCGACCACCGCGACCGCCGGCGCCGCGGCGATCAGGGCAGGGCTCGCGCCCCCGCAGGGATGCGTGACCGAGTCCCCGGGCTTTCCCGGGAAGCTGGTCCCGTTCGCCGGCCTGGTCTTCGGCGGTCATGACATCAGCGAGGTCTCCTTACGCAAACGCGCCGAACAGCTGAGCAGGGCGGGGGTGATCCCGCCGGACCTGCCACGGCTGATCGCCGCGGACCTGGACGCCGCCGACGCCGAGATCCGGCGCGGGCACGTCCGCGGCGACGGCGGGCAGGCCGCGGCCGCGGCCCGCCTGAGCGGGGACATCGCCGACTTCCGCGCCCGGCACGGGCTGGCCACGGTGGTCGTCGTCAACGTGTCGTCGACCGAGCCTCCGGCCGGCCCGCGTCCCGAGTTCGAGAGGCTGGCCGACCTGGAGGAGCGGCTCGCGACGGGGGACGACGTCCTGCCGCCGAGCTCCCTGTACGCCTATGCGGCGTTCCAGGCCGGGTGCGGCTACGTGGAGTTCACGCCCTCCACCGGGCCGACCCTGCCGGCGCTGGCGGAACTCGCCGGCCTGCGGCGCCTGCCGTACGCGGGACGCGACGGGAAGACCGGCGAGACCCTGGTCAAGAGCGCGCTCGCGCCCATGTTCGCTGACCGGGCGTTACGCGTGCGCTCCTGGTCAGGGGTCAACCTGCTCGGCGGGGGAGACGGGGCGACACTCGCCGATCCGGCTGCCAGGTCGAGCAAGGAGCTGTCCAAGGACCAGGTCGTCGCCGGGGTCGTGGGAGAGCCCGTCGAAGGGCGGACGCACATCGACTACGTCGCCGACCTGGGCGAATGGAAGACCGCCTGGGACCACGTGACCTTCGACGGCTTCCTCGGCGTGCGGATGGCGCTGCAGTTCACCTGGCAGGGCTGCGATTCGGCGCTGGCGGCCCCCCTCATCCTGGATCTGGCCCGGCTGGTCGCCCGTGCGCAGGAGAAGGGGCGGCACGGGGTGCTCCCCGAGCTCGGCTACTTCTTCAAGAACCCCTTGGGCACCGACGAACACGCCCTGGCCACCCAGTACGCCCGCCTGCTCGCCTTTGCCGGGGAGCTGTCATGAGGGCGATGCTGGAGCTGGTACGCGCGCCGGCCGCGCTGTCGGTGCCCGGAGACACCATGGCGGGCGCGGTCGCCGCGGGACGGAGCCCGAACCCCGGGCTGGCCGTGGCCTCGGTGCTGATGTACTGGTCGGGCATGGCGCTCAACGATTGGGCCGACCGCGAGGCCGACGCCGTCGAGCGGCCCGAGCGCCCGATCCCGTCCGGCAGGGTCCGCCCGGGCGCCGCGCTCGGGGTCGCCGGCGTCCTCACCGGTGCCGGCCTGGCCGTCGCCGCCATCGCCGGCGGACGCCGCGGACTCACCGTCGCCGGTCTGCTGGCCGGCACGGTGTGGGCCTACGACCTCGGCCTCAAGCGGACGGCGGCGGGCCCCGCCTCGATGGCCGCCTGCCGGACCCTGGACGTGCTCCTGGGCGCCGGCGCGCAGGGGAGAGCCGCCGTGCCGATGGCGCTGGCGGTCGGCGCGCACACGTACGGGATCAGCATTCTCGGCCGGGCCGAGGTGGCGGGGGCGGCACCCGGGACGGCCGAGCGTGCCCTGGCCGCCACCACCGCGGCAGCCGCTCTGGCGGCCGCCTCCAGCCTGCACGGGACAGCCGCCGCCCGGACGGGCGCCGGTGTCCTCCTCGCCGGCTATCTCGCCTGGACCCTCCCGGTCCAGGCCGGGTTACGGGCCCACCCCGATCCCGAGAACGTGCGGCAGGCCGTCCGGCTGAGCATCCTCGCCCTGATCCCGCTCCAGGCCGCGGCGCTCGCCGGGAACGGGCGGTTCGCGGCGGCGGGCGCGCTGCTGTGCTCGCTGCCCCTGGGCAGGTGGCTCTCGTCCCGGCTGGCGACGTCATGAACTGGGCCTACTGCACCAACGGGTTCGGCGACCACCGGCTCGCCGAGGCGCTCGCGATCCTGCACGACCTGGGCTACTCCGGTGCGGCGATCACGCTCGACCGAGGCCATCTCGACCCCTATGCCCCCGGCCTGGCCGCGGAGGTGTCGCGGATCGCCGCACTCCTCGAACGCCTCGGCCTCGCGGCCGTCGTCGAGACGGGCGGACGCTACACCCTGGACCCGTGGCGCAAGCATCATCCGACCCTCATCAGCGAGGACGCGGGCCGGAGAGCGGAGTTCCTGACGACGGCCATGCGGATCGCCGCCGATCTGGGCGCCCCGGTGGTGCATCTGTGGAGCGGGGTCCAGCCTGACGGCATGACGGAGGAGGAGGCGTACGCCCGGCTGGCCGGCCAGTGCGAACGGCTCCTCGACGAGGCGGACAGGACCGGCGTCACCCTGGGGTTCGAGCCGGAACCCGGGATGCTCGTCCGGGACCTGGACGGTTACGAACGGCTGCGCGGGATGCTCGGCGCCCATCCCCGGTTCGGCCTCACCCTCGACATCGGGCACTGCCACTGCGTGGAGCGGGACGACCTGCCCACTTGCGTCCGGCGGGCGCTGCCGTACACCGTGCACGTCCAGATCGAGGACATGCGCCGCGAGGTCCACGAGCACCTGGAGTTCGGCGAGGGCGAGATCGACTTCGTCCCGGTGCTCGCCGAGCTGAGCGGCTACTCCGGTCTCGTGGCCGTGGAGCTGGCCCGGCACGGCCACGCGGCCCCGCAGGTCGCCCGCCGATCGATCGAGTTCCTGAGGAGGGCACATGAGGGACGAGTGGCAGACACAGGCCGTACGGCGGGTCGAGGCTGACCCGGACGCGATCCACCTGCTCTTCCCGCAGGCCGAACGGCAGGGCGGCCCCAGCGCCCGGAGCGCGCTGCTCGGCGCGCTGGGCGGCGACCACGCGGTGATCCGCAAACTGTACGAGCGCGGCGACACCGGCGAGCGGCTGGCCATCCTGTCCGCGCTGCCCGACCTCGATCTCGGCCCGGCGGCGGTCGACCTGGTGGAGGACGCGCTGCGCGCCAACGACGCCCGGCTGGTCGCCGCGGCCCTGGGCCCCTACGGGTCGGCGTGGCTGGACGACCACGCCTTCCGCCAGGGGGTGCTCAAGTGCGTCTTCATGTCGATCCCGTTGGCCGCGGTGACCGGCCTGGAGCGCCGGTTCGACGCCGAGCTCGCCCGGATGTTGTCGGACTACGCGGCGGAGCTGCGGGCGGCCGGCCGGCCCGTCCCGGGCGACGTCTTGGAGAGGATCTGAATGCGCATCTTCGACCCGCACATCCACATGACCTCCCGGACCACCGACGACTACCAGCGCATGCACGCCTCGGGCGTCCGAGCCGTGGTGGAGCCCGCCTTCTGGCTGGGCCAGCCCCGTACCAACGTGGGCAGCTTCCTCGACTACTTCGACGCGCTGCTCGGCTGGGAGCCGTACCGCGCCGCGCAGTACGGCATCCGCCACCACTGCGCGCTCGCGCTCAATCCGAAGGAGGCCAACGACCCGCGGTGCGCGGGGGTGTTGGAGGAATTGCCGCGATACCTGCTGAAGGACTCCGTCGTCGCCGTCGGCGAGGTCGGCTACGACTCCATGACGGCCAGGGAGGAACAGGTCTTCGAGGCACAGCTCGCCCTGGCGCGGGGGAACGACCTCCCCGTCCTCGTGCACACGCCGCACCGGGACAAGGCCGCCGGCACCCGCCGCACGCTCGACGTGGTGCGGGCCGCGGGCCTCGCCCCCGAGCTGGTGCTCGTCGACCACCTCAACGAGCTGACCGTCGGCATGGTCGCGGACTCGGGCTGCTGGATGGGGTTCTCGATCTACCCCGACACCAAGATGGACCCGGCCCGGATGGTGGCCGTCCTCAAGGAGTACGGCACGTCCAGGATGCTCGTGAACTCGGCCGCGGACTGGGGACGCAGTGACCCGCTGAAGACGCGCGCGGTCGCCGACGCCATGTTCGCGGCCGGCTTCGGCGAGGACGAGGTGGACCAGGTGCTCTGGCGCAACCCGGTGACCTTCTACGGGCAGAGCGGCCGGCTCAGCCTGGAGGCCGGCACCGAAGAGGCCCCCGACTACGCCGGCAACACGATCAAGCGAGGCTGACCATGAGACTGCGCCACCCGGACGGCTCGACGATCCACCTCGCCTACTGCACCAACGTGCACCCCGCCGAGGATCTGCCCGGCATCCACCGCCAGCTCTCCGGCGTCGCCGCCCAGGTCAGAACCCTGCTCGGCGCCGAACGGCTCGGTCTCGGCCTCTGGCTGCCCCAGCCGGCCGCCGAAGAGCTGCTCGCCCGGGGCGACGAACTCGCCGCGCTGCGCGCGCGGCTGGCCTCGCTCGGGCTGGAGGTCGTGACCCTCAACGGGTTCCCCTACCGCGGCTTCCACGACGAGGTCGTGAAGTACCGCGTCTACCAGCCCGACTGGGCCGACGCGGAGCGGCTGCGCTACACGCTCGGGCTGGCCGAGATCCTCGCTGCGCTGCTGCCGGACGACGTCACCGAGGGGACGATCTCGACGCTGCCCCTCGCCTGGCGTACCGAGTGGACGGGGGACAAGGCGACGGCGGTCATGGCGAACCTCGACGCGCTCGCCCAGGGGCTGCGCGCCCTGACCCGCCGGACAGGCAAGGTGATCCGGGTGGGCTTCGAGCCGGAGCCCGGCTGCGTCATCGAGATCACACCCCAGGCGACCGCCCTGCTGAGTGAGGTGGACGCCGACTACCTCGGCCTGTGCCTGGACGCCTGCCACATGGCCGTGGGCTTCGAGGAACCCGGTGCGGGCGCCGGCACCGGGCTCCCGATCGTGAAGCTCCAGGCGTCGTGCGCGCTGGAGGCCCCGCCTGGAGCGCAGGGGGCGCTGGCGGCGTTCGACGAGGTCAGGTTCCTCCACCAGACGCGCTCCGCGACCGGATACGTCGACGACCTGGGGGAGGCCCTCGCCGGCGGCCTGCCCGCGGATGAGAGCTGGCGGGTGCACTTCCACGTCCCGCTGCACGCGGACCCGCCCCCTCCGCTCACCACCAGCGCCCCCTACCTGCGTGACCTGCTGGACACGCTCCTCGGCGGGCCCAGCCCGCTGACCCGGCACGTCGAGGTGGAGACCTACACCTGGAACGTGCTCCCCGGCGCGCCCCCGGACCTCGCCGCCGGCATCGCCGCCGAGCTCGATTGGATGCGGGGCCGGCTGACCTCGCTCGGGATGAAGGAGCAGTGATGGCACCGCTGGTCGTGGTCAACGTGGTGGGCCTGACCCCCCGCCTGCTCGCCCACATGCCGAACGTGGCCAAGGTGGGCACGGCGGCCACGCTGCGGCCCGTGCTCCCTGCCGTCACCTGCTCGATGCAGGCCACCCTGCTGACGGGCGCGATGCCCCGCGATCACGGCATCGTCGGCAACGGGTGGTATTTCCGGGACCTCGGCGAGGTCTTCCTGTGGCGCCAGCACAACGCGCTCATCCAGGGCGACCAGCTGTGGACCGCCGTACCCGGGCTGCGCGCCGCCAACGTCTGCTGGTGGTACGCCATGGGCGCGGCCACCGATCTGCTCGTGACCCCGCGCCCCATCTACCACGCCGACGGCCGCAAGGATCCCGACTGCTACACCCGCCCGCCCTCGCTCCACGACGATCTGGAGTCCGCGCTCGGGCCGTTCCCCCTGTTCAGCTACTGGGGCCCGACCGCGGGGATCACCTCGTCCGAATGGATCATCGCCGCGGCCCGCCGCATCCTGGCCCGCGAACGTCCCGACCTGCTGCTGGTCTACGTACCGCACCTCGACTACGACCTGCAGCGGCACGGCCCCGACGGGCCCGAGGCGATCGCCGCGGCCCGCGCGGTCGACGCCGCGCTCGCCCCGCTGCTCGCCGAGGAGGCCGAGGTGGTCGTGCTGTCGGAGTACGGCATCACCCCGGCGTCCCGGCCGATCGACGTCAACCGGGCGTTGCGCACCGCCGGGCTCCTGGAGGTCTACACCCAGGCCGGGATGGAATACCTCGACCCGTGGGCGTCCAGGGCCTTCGCCGTCGCCGACCACCAGGTGGCCCACGTGTACGTACGCGACCCCGCCGACCTCGACCGCACCCGCGCGGTCGTCGCCGAGCTGACCGGCGTGGACGAGGTGCTCGACCAGGCGGGCAAGGCCAAGTACGGGCTCGACCACGAGCGCGCCGGCGAACTCGTCGCGGTCGCGGAGCCCGACGCCTGGTTCACCTACTACTACTGGCTCTCCGACGACCGGGCCCCGGATTTCGCCAGGCTCGTGGACATCCATCGCAAGCCCGGCTACGACCCCGCCGAGCTGTTCATGAACCCGCGTGACCCGTTCGTCAAGCTCCGCGCCGCCGCGGGGCTGGCCAAGAAGAAGCTGGGCTTCCGCTACACGATGCCGGTGGTGCCGCTCGACCCGGCACCGGTGCGGGGCAGCCACGGCCGCCTGCCCGACAGCCCCGACGACGGCCCGCTGCTCATCGGCCCCGTCGACCGCGACCGCTACGAGGCGACCGAGGTGAAGGACCTGCTGGCCGGTCTGGTTAAGAAATCTACTAAGTAAAGGGCGTCGGGTTGGGACAAATTTCACTGGGAAGATCACAAAGGCACGGGCTCCGCCCGTACGTCACCCAATATCAGGGCTGCCCGGGCGGAGGAGTTATCGGTTTGTCGGCTGGCCCGCGGTCAAAGGGCGCGGTGGACTCGCCCAGCCAGTGCGGAGAACGGCGGCAGGGCGGGCGAATCCTTTACCCCGAGCTCTGTGGACTCTCCGTCGCCGGTGCCGGGGCCGTGCGAACCTGAAAGCCGTGGGACTTCTCCGGCTCGCCGTGCTCGTGGGGCTGACGGTGCGGCACCTGTGCCAGGGCGCCCCTCGGCCGCCCCAGAAGAATCTCCCCGTACCCGGGCCGGTGGCGAGGCGCCCGCGCAGTCACCGGCTGATCATCGGGATGTTCGTGCTGTCCGTGCTGCTCGGCGTGGCTGCCTGGAACTCGTACCAGACCGCCGCGCCCGTGCCTCTGTACACCCGCTTCGAGGGGAGCATCGGCGTGTACGTGACCGTGCCGGAGGGCGAACGCGCCCTCGACCTCCTCACGCTGGCTGTCAAGGCGGACCCCTGCGGCGAACTCCAGGCGGAGGGGATCGCGCTCGACGAGAAGGAGCTGGCGCGGTGCGGGCCGGACACGTACGAGTTCGTGATGACCGGCCTCGCGGCGAAGGGAGCTCCGCCGTGCTATGACTATCGCGTCACCCTCGACGGCGATGCGTGGTTGTCGGAGATGGAGCTCAACGACCGGCCTCGGCGGGCCACATCGGTGATCGACGGGAAACTCTGCTCCTCTCGCGCGGATTCCCGGCTGGGGCCCGTCCGCATCAGCGGGCGAGCGAGGGAGCCACTCGTGATCTCCCGCGGATACACGACCGTGCTCGCTGCTCCATCGGTCATGTACGTGGGCGCCACGAACGCCGATGAGACGCACATTTCCTGGCGGCTCGGTCGCATGCCGCTCGACAGCGTTGTGGAGTCCGGCACCGAGTACGGTCGCGACAAGTCCGATCCGCGGCTGCTGGCCTGGTTCCACCCCAGCCCGGAGACCGTCCCCGAGCCCACGACAGGTTTCGCGTGGGTGGCTGACCCCGATGAGCCGGTCAGGGATTCCGATCGGGGGGGATATCTCGCCGGGCCGCACGCCCGGCTCATCTCCATCCCCGGCAAGCAGGCGGCCGAACAGGCTCTGTTCTGGGCCGGTCTCCTGGCGGGCGCCGCCGTGTCGACGCTCACGTGGGCGGGGGAACTGGTGTTAGAGAACCGGCGATCAAGGCGATGAGGCGAGATCGAGCCCTATGGCGCCGCCCGCCGCTCCCGCCGGCGGGCGGAGGCGGAACGACAGCGCTTGGTGGGCGTCAGCCGTGCCGGTGGGCGGTGGTTGGTGTATTCGTAGCGAAGCCTCTTGTCATCAACCACACGGCGAAGACAAGGCTCTGCAGGCCCAGTGGCGCGCACCAGCGAGTTCGGCTACGGCCTGGACCTGATCTTGGATGCGCTCGAAGCTCGCCGGAGGGCCTCCCGCTAGGGTTCGTGCGATGAGCCCCGAAGTGGCTTTGTGCAACGGCAGCTACCGTTCGTGTTCTCAGAAATAGCGATCTTGCCGATCCGGGGCAGCGGTCGAGGGCTTCGACTGTCCGACGTGTGAGGTGCCGGCGGGGAGCGCCTGCCGGACGCGGGGTGGGAAGGTGGCGCCGAAGTACCACACGCCGCGCTTCATGCTGGTGCCGCAACTGGAGGCGGGGACGCCCGTCGATCGCGGTCCCGGTCGGCTGTGGGCGGCGCGGGCCCGGCGCGTGAGGCGTCCGACGCCGATGCCGCCCAGGCTTAGCGGGTGAGGTGGCGTCCGCCTGCGACGGAGAGGACCTCCCCGTTGACGTGCCCGTTCGCCGCCGAACCGAGGTAGGCGACAGTGGAGGCGACGTCCTGGGGGGTGCAGATGCGGCGGGTCGGCGTTTTGGCCGCTTCGGCGTCGATGACCTCCTGTCCGAATCCCGGGTACGTCAGTGCCCGTTCGGTGAGAGTGAAGCCTGGTCTGACCACGTTGGTGAGGATGCCGTACTGGGCCTCGCGGGAAGCGAGGACTCTTGCGGCCGTTTCCAGCGCGCCCTTGGCGGCGGGGTAGGCCGCTGCGGCCGGCATCGGCTGGCTGACCACGTCCGATGAGATCACGACCACGCGTCCCCATCCTGCTGCCCTCATGCCGGGCAGGGCGGCGTCGATGACGGACAGTGTCCCGGTCACGTTGGTGGTGAGAGCGTCGGTGAGGGTCTCCCATGTCTCGGGCGTCCGGGCCGGCCAGCTCACGGCGTTGGCGATCAGGACCGTGATGTCGCCGAGTTCGTGCTCCACCTGGCGGACGGCTGTCTGGATCGATTCCTGGTTCCGCTGGTCGATTCGGACGGCGATCGCTGTTCCGCCCGTCGCGCTGATGGAGTCGACGAGGTTGTGGACTCGTTCTTCGCTGCCGTGCCAGGCTGCGGCGACCAGGGCGCCTTCTTGTGCCAATGTCGTGGCGATCGCGCCGCCGATGTCGCCCGATGCTCCGGTGACCAGCGCGACTCGTCCATTCAGACCGAGGTTCATTGCTCTCCCAATCTACATAGTCGGCTATCTAATAGCCGACTATACATATAGTAGAGTGAGGGTCGTGGACGCAAGTGAGGCGATGCGCGTCAATCGGGCGCTGAACAAGATGAGCAAGCTCTACCGCGCCGCCAAGTCGCGCAAGCTCGCGGCGCTCGGCCTGCACCCCGGCCAGGACGTGCTGCTGTGGGTGTTGGCGCAGGAACGCGACGGCATGACGGTGTCCCAGTTGGCCGCCCGGCTCGGTGTCGAGCAGCCGACCGCCACCCGCAGTCTCGCCCGTCTGGAGGCCGGCGGTTGGTTCCGGCGCGAGCCGGTCGCCATCGATCGCCGTCAGGTACGCGTCGTGGTCACCGACGCCGGCCACAAGCTGGTGCCGGAAATCGAACGGGCCTGGGCGGAGCTTGCCGATCAGGTGTTGGGCGGGGTGGGCGAGGAGCAGCGCGAGGTTGTGCTGAACGCCCTGGAGCAGGCCAACGACACGCTGCGCGCATTCGTCGGGGAAGCCGTTCTGGCCGAGGAATGACCAGGGGCCAAGGCTCCCGCTGATGTCTCCGTCGATGTCGCCGCCGACCAGGCCCGCGCTGAGCTGAACCGGGCGCGCGAGCAGCGCGCGACCGAGGCTGACCGGATGCGCCAGGATCTCGTCGCTGCTCGCGACCAGCTCCGGCCACGCGCGGGCTCGGCTCACCGTTGCCCAGGCCGCCGGGCACAGTGTCCGGCAGCGAGCCGAGGCTGCCGAGTGGGCGGCCGATGTGCCGGTGATGGGCCTCGGCCCCTGGAGCGGGTGCGGGCGGCGCGTTCGGCGGTGAAGGTGTGTACCGCTCCACCGCTCGGGGTGATTCCGGTAGTGCGCTGCCAGCGTGCTGTGTGCGGTTTGTGAGCGGCGGGCTGGAGGGTGGGGTCGTCCGCGTCACCTATCACCCAAAGGAACGGGTCAATGTCCCAACGTGCTCTTTCGTCGGATCGTGCGGTGCGGCCACGCCGGCTGCGCATGGTCACAGCTGCGGCGCTGGCCGTGAGCCTGGCCGTGGCGTCGCCGGCCGCGGCGGCGGTCACGCCGTACACGGGCGGTGGCGTCGAGGCGCAACGCGTTCAGATACGGCAGTTGGCGCGGGAGTTGGTGGCCGCCGGGGCGCCGGGCGTGATCGTACGGGTGGACGACGGCCGCGGCCGGCCGGTTGAGATCGCCGAGCAGGCCGCCTGGACCAGGCGGGATCACGTGCTCAAGGCCGAGGACGCGTTCCGGGTGGGGTCCAACACCAAGACCATGACGGCCACGCTGGTGCTGCAACTGGTCGCCGAGGGCAAGCTCGCCCTGACCGACCCGGTGGAGAAGTGGCTGCCGGGCAAGGTGCCCAACGGCCGGGCGATCACGTTGCGCATGCTGTTGAACCACACCAGCGGGCTGTTCGACTACGCCGAGGACGCCGTGCTCGTGCCGTCCATCGTCGGCGAAGACCGGCGGCGGTGGACCTCGGCGGAGCTGCTCGCCGTGGGGGTGAAGCACGATCCGCTGTTCGCGCCGGGTACGAAGTGGTCGTACAGCAACACCAACTACGCCGCGATCGGCGCCGTCCTGGAGCGGGTCACCGGGGCCGGCCTGGCCGATCTGGTCCGGGATCGGATCGCCCGGCCGCTCAAGCTCGAACACACCTACTTCGCCACCGGCTCCACCTGGCGTGGCCCTCATGCCCGCGGCTACGAACCGGATGCCGCCCACATGCCGCCGGCTGTGCCTGCCGCGTTCAGGAACGTCGCCGGGGCGCGCCACCACGGACATGTGAACGTCTCCGACAATGACCCCGGGTGGGGCGGGGCGGCCGGGGCGGTGGTGTCCACCACGCGGGACTGGTCCAGGTTCTCCACCGCGTTGATGTCCGGCAGGCTGCTGCCCGCCGCCCAGCTGGCGCAGCTGCGCACCACCGTGCCGGTGGATCCGCGGCAGCCGGACGGGCCCGGCTACGGGCTGGGCATTCAGACCGGTGACCATCCGTGCGGGCGGTTCTGGGGTCACGACGGCGGCATGCCCGGCTACCTCAGCACCGGGATCACCGACCGGGCCGGCGCCCGTTCGGCGGTCGTCCTGATCTCGACGGAGTTCTGGGCCGAGTTCGAGGCCGACCCGAAGATCGCCAAGGCTGCTCAGGCGCTTCAGATGGCGGTGACCTGCGCGATGTTCGGCAAGCCTGTGCCGGCGGCGGCTCGTCCTAGCTGATCGGCGCGGTGATGGCCGCGGAGACCAGGTCTTCGGCTTCGCTCCGCGACATGGCCGCTCCCGCGGCGTGTTCGGTGGCGAATCCTGTGGCGCCCAGGGCGGCCGTGGCCCGTTCCGTGATCGTTCGTACGTCGATGTCTGCGGGGTCGTCCCGGCCCCGCAGTACGGTGGCGGCCCCGAGCAGCCGTCCGGCTCGCTCGGGCCGGTCGTGGCAGAGCTCGATCGCGGCGGTCACGACCGCGGTCGCGGCCGCGACCGGCGTGTGCCAGGTCAGCGTCAGGTGCACCGCCGGGTGATCGAGCCGGTGTGCCGCCTCGTCCGGGGCGCCCTGCGCGAGGTCCACCTGGGCGAGCACGCCCAGCAGCAACGCGGTCAGGTGCGGAGTCGACCGGCCGGATGGCGCCTCGGTCAGGCCGGCCCGGGCGTGTTCGCCGGCCGGGCCGGGCCGGCGGGCTCGCCACTCCAGTCGTGCCAGGCCCAGGCACACCTGAGCTCGCGACTCCGCCGAAGCCGAACCGGTCCGCTCGGCCTGGTCGAGCAGGGCCGTCAGCTGCCGCCGCCCGCCGTCCACGTCGCCGGCCTCCGCCCGGTGCAGTGCGGCCGCCACCTCGTTCTCCATGCTGTGCTCGGGCATGCCGAGTTCCTGGAAGTACCGGGTGGCCCGCTCGGCCGGCGCGGGCGCGCCGACCGGTGCGCCGGACCGCTGCAACGCCGAGTTCAGGGTGCTCAGCGTGATCGCCAGGCCCCACCGCTCGCCGAGTTCCTCGAAGCCGGTCAGCGCGCGCGACAGCAGGTGCGTCGCCTCGGCGGCGTGCCCGGTGTTCATGACGAGCACGCCGCGGACCATCAGAGCCAGCGACCGGCTCCACGGATCCGTCCACTCGTGGTCCGGTACGGCGGCATCGTGTCCTGAGCTCACGGCGAGCGCCAACCGGGCCATCTCCAGGATGGGGTGGGTGCCGGGGGCGATGCACTCCAGGGCCTTCCTGATCTGGTCGAAGGTCGCTTCCGCCTCGTCGGGCCGGCTGATGGTCTCGGTGGTGGCGAGCGCGTGCGCGACGACCACGAGCGCGCGTGCCTGCGGCTCGGCCGGGCCGGGGATCTGGAGGATCCGGCCGAGCAGGTCCAGCGACTCCGGCGGATGGTCGCGCAGGAACCAGTACCAGCACAGCGCGACGCCGAACCGGGCCGCCAGGTCGGCGTCGCCGGACTCGGCCGCCCAGCGGATCGCGGCCGACAGGTTGTCCCGTTCCGCGGACAGGCGGGCCAGCCAGCGCAGTTGGTCCGAGGTGCGCAGGTGCGGGTCGGCGGTTTCGGCCAGCTGGAGGAAGAACCTGGCGTGCCGCCCGCGTACGACGTCGACCTCGTCGCGCCGGGCCAGTCGCGCGAGGCCGAACTCCCGGATGGTCTCCAGCGCGCGGTAGCGCGGCTCGACCGGGTCCGCGGGCTCCACCGGGTGCAACAGGGACTTGTCGACCAACGCCGTCAGCAGCTCCCGGACGTCGCCCGACCCGCCGATCGCCTCCGCCGCGTCCTCGGTGAAGCTGCCGGGCACGACCGCCAGCCGTTCCAGCAGTGATCGCTCGTCGGTGTCGAGCAGGTCCCAGCTCCAGGCCACCGCGGCGCTCAGGGTCCGGTGTCGCGGCAATGCCGTACGGCTGCCGCCGGTGAGCAGCCGGAAGCGGTCGTTCAGCCGTGCCGCGACCGCCTCGACCGGCAGGGCGCGCAACTGCGCGGCGGCCAGCTCGATCGCCAGCGGCAGGCCGTCCAGCCGGCGGCAGATCTCCACCGCCGCCGTCAGCGTGCCGCCTTGCGGGGTGAAGCCCGGTCGCACCGCGGCGGCCCGGTCTTGGAACAGCCGGACCGCCGCGCAGGCGCGGGCCCGCTCATCGGTCGCCCCCGGTTCGGGCAGCTCCAGCGGGATCACCGGGTGCAGGGTCTCGCCGTCGATGCGCAGGGCTTCCCGGCTGGTGGCCAGCACGCGCAGCCTCGGGCATCGGCCGAGCAGGGACCCGGCGAGCGTCGCGGCGGCCTCGATCACGTGCTCGCAGTTGTCCAGTACCAGTACCAGGTCGTCGTCCGCGAGGGTTTCGGCCAGGTGGTCCAGGATCTCGTCCGGGGTGACGGGCCGCGGCTGCGCGCCCTCCTCGCGCGTCCGCAACCGGTCGAGCACGGCGCGGGGCACGTCGTCCGCCTCGATCGGGGCCAGCGGGACGAACCACACCCCGCCGGACGCAGTGAGCTGCCGGCCGACGGTGTTGGCCAGCCGGGTTTTGCCCGATCCTCCGGGGCCGACCAGGGTGACCAGCCGGACTCGGCCGAGCAGGTCCGTGACGCGGCGTACGTCGTCGTCGCGGCCCACGAAGCTGGTGAGCGGGACGTCCAGGTTGCCGTGGGATCGGCGGGGCCGGGGGAGTTCGCCGCGCAACACCGCCAGGTGGGCCTCTTGGAGCTGCGGACCGGGGTCGCTGCCGAAGCTGTCCGCCAGCAGGCCGCGGATCCGCTGGTAGGCGGCCAGTGCCTCGGCGCCGCGGCCGTTCAGCGCCAGGGTCCGGATCAGCTGGGCGTGCAGCCGTTCGCGTAACGGGTGCGCGGCGGCCAGCGACTCGAGCTCGGCGAGCAGGTCGGGGTCGGCGCCCAGGGCGAGGTCGGCTTCGACCCGGTCCTCCAGGGCGGCCAGCCGGGCCCGCTCCAGCCGTTCGGCCTCGGCGGCGGCGAACGGCGCTTGGCGCACGTCCGCCAGGGCGGGGCCGCGCCACAGGCTCAGCGCCTCGCGCAGGGTGGCGGCCGCCTCGGCGGGCCGGGACTGCGCGTACGAGTGCCGGCCCGCGCGGGCCAGCCGCTCGAACCGGACGGCGTCGACCGCGTCCGGCTCGACGGCCAGCCGGTACCCGGCCAGGCCTGATGTGAGCAGTTCGGCGTCGCCCAGGACGCGCCGCAGCCGGGAGACCAGCGATTGCAGCGCGTGCAAGTGGTCGTCCGGCGCCGCCTCGCCCCACAGCGCCTCGACCAGGGTCGCCGGCCGTACGGCACGCCCGGCGTCCAGCACCAGCCGGGCCAGCAGCGCCCGCAGCCGCGCGCCTCCGACCCGTGTCGGGCCGGTGGCGGTGTCCAGCGTCAGGGGGCCGAGGACGCCGACGCGTACCTGTCCTCTCGCATCTGCCATGGCCAGCACTTTGTCAGATGGCGAGGGGACTTCTGGCGACCAGGGTTCGAGCCTGTGGTGCCGGGACATGCCATGCCGGTGACATACCTCCGCTATACCGCGCATCCCTTCGGAGAAGCGGCCCTGGACCGAACAGAAGGTCACGAAGACGGGCGGCGCCTCGTCCTCGACGGGCATGTGATCGGCGAACGTGCCTCACGAGGTCGTTTGCGGTGAGCCGACGCGTTGGCCCTCCCCGGAGAGTCAGGGCTTGGGGTTGGTGTCATCGCAGGGCCGCCGCGAAGACCAGGCGGTTGGTGCTGGTGTAGGCGTGTTCACGTTCGGACCAAGCGATGCGGGAGGTGATCTGTTCGGGGCTGGCCGGACAGTTGCCGGGGTCGGTCAGGCGTTCTGCCCAGAAACGGGCATTGCGGGATTGGCGCTCGAGGATCGCATCGGGGACATCAGCTCGGCGCGCGGCGGTGAGGCCGTAGGCGTCGGCGAGTACCCGCACCTGGGCGGCTTGCGCGGTGGCCGGCGGCGCGGTGGTCTTGGAGGAGATGCACCACGTCCAGGCCATGTATCCGATGTCCTCGAGCGGATCGCCCGGGGCCGCGGTGTCGAAGTCGATGAAGGCGACCGGTAGCCCGGCGCGGAACACCGTGTTGTTGGGTCCGGGGTCGTGGTGGCAGACGACGGGGTGCTCCCCGGTGAGTCCGCTGTCGCGGGTGGCGTCGTGCAACGAGCGGAGAAGCGCCCCGGCCGCAGCGACTTGGGCCTCGCTCCAGCGCTGGAACCTGTCCGCCACCCAGCCGGGCAGGTAGCTGAGAACGTCGCGATCGGCTTCGTCTCGTCCAAGGTAGCGCGGCGCTCCCGTGAACTGGCGTCGCTGGAGGTGCGTGAGCAGTTCAGCGACGAAGGCGGAGGAGGACGTGGCGGGCCGTCGAACGGTATCGGCGACCCGGACGACGCCTGGGGTGATGCGTCCTCCGGTCAGGGGAACTTCAACGGGGACGTGCCGCATGGGGGAGTTGTCCTTTTCGGTGCGATGACGGCCGGTGCTTTCGGTCGGTGGCAGCGCATGCGGTGACCGTCAGGCGATCCGGTAGGCGGCGGCGCCGTTGTGCAGGAAGCGGGCGCGGCCGTGTTCGTCGGAGCCGACCAGGGACAGGACCTGGTGGCCGTCGGACTTCGGTTCGGCGGTGATGACCGAGCTGTCGTTGAGGCGGACGACCTCGACGCGGTTCTCGGATCGGCCGAGGAAGGACGCGGCGATTTCATTGCGTGGACGGTAGATGAGGAACGCGCGGTCGTGCTCGCCGGCGAGGGTGATGTCGTACAGGGTAGAGCGGTAGGTGCCGCACATGCGGTCGGCGTCGATCCCGGCCGGGTTCAAGGGTGGCACGGGTAGTGGTGCCGTCTCGACGCCGGCGAGGTCCCTGAGCGCCGTAGCGAAGATCTCGTGGGCCAGTGGCTCACCGCCGGTGCTGTTGGTCAGCACGGCCACCGCCACACCCGCCGACGGGACGACGCGAAGGAACGCCTTCTGCCCCTTGGAGACACCGGTGTGGCCGACGACGCCGTCCTGGTAGAGCATCCAGCCGAGTCCCCAGCCGATGACGCCGCCGCCGAAGTCCGGGACGGATTCGACCTGGGGTTCGCGCAGTGCCGCCAGCGTGTGGTCGGTGAGGTGCAGGCGGACGAACTCCAGCAGGTCGCGTGCGCTGATCGCGAAGTGCGAGCCGCTGGGCGCGGAGTAGTAGGAAACCGCCCACGCTTTGGCCGGAACGACCTCTGCGCCGGTCTGGATGTGGCCGACCGCGGCGCGGTGCAGGATCGCCTCGTAGGTGTCGGTAGCGGCGGTGTGCAGGCCCAGTGGTGTCACCAGGCGTTCGCGGAGCACGTCGTGGAAGGGCTTGTGGCGTAACACCTCCACCAGCCTGCCGAGCACCACGTACCCGCTGTTGGAGTAGGAGAAGACGGTGTCAGGCGGGAGGAGCTGGTCCGCCTCGGCGAGGGTGGCGACGAACTTCTCGATCGCGTCGTCGTTGCGACCGGTGTCGGTGAAGTGGTTGCCGTCGATGCCGCCGGTGTGGGTGAGCAGGTGGCGGGCGGTCAGGGACGCGGTGGCGGCCGGGTCGCTCAGCCGAAAGCCGGGCAGGTAGTCGCGAACGGGACGGTCGAGATCCAGCACACCGTCGTCGGCCAGTTGCTGGATCAGGGTGGCTGTCCAGATCTTGGTGATCGAGCCGATCTTGAACACCGAGTCGGTCGTGGCCTCGACCTGGGTGCGCAGACTCAGCACGCCCACAGCCTCGTCCCGGATCTCCCCGTTGGCCAGCACGGCGACCTGTGCGCCCGGTACGTCGTATTTCGCGACAAGGTCGCCCAGATCCCATCCCATCCCGCCAGGCTAGTGGCGACGTCTATGACAAGAGCAGGTCGCCTATACGGCGATCAGCGCGTTCCCATGTGCCTGATGGGGTCGGGAGGCTGGGGGAGGTCCTGGGCGAGCAGGACCTCCAGTTCCTCCTCGGTGAGGAGGCGGACATCACACAGAATCCGAGCCGACTGGTACCAGCATCTCCGTGCCTCTTCCTGCCGTCCAAGATCGTGCAGGGTGTCGCCGAGCCCCCACAGAGTAACGGCCTCCATCGCGCGGGCACCGGCCTTGTGGTGAAGGTGGGCCGCTCTCCGGTATCCGGCTTCGGCCTCGACGAGCCTGTCGGCGCGTCGGTAGGCATCGGCCAGCGTCTCGGTCGCCGATGCCTCGCCGAGGGGGTTGTCGAACTCCGCCCAGATCTCCAGGCTCTTTCGGCCCGCGTCGATCGCGTCGTCCAGCCGGCCCATTCTGATCAGCACCGCGGCCCGGCCGTTGAGGATCATCGCTTGGTAGTCGCGCAGGCCGCTGGCCGTCGCTGTTTCTGTCGCCTCGTCCTGGGTGGCAAGCGCGTCGTCGAACCGCCCCAGCTTGCCGTAGGTCGCGCCGAGGTTGTGGAGGGTGCCCGTCTTGCGCAGGGGCAGGCCCGCTCGATCCCAGCACACGAGGGCACGCTCGAACTGCTCGACCGCAGGCTCGAAGCGACCCTGGTTCTTGTGGATGCTGCCCAACTGGTTGTGCCCGCGGGCCTGGCCCGCCCAGTCACCGGTCCGGACGGCCACCTCCAGGGCCTGGTGATGGATCTCGGCCAGGTCGGCGAGCCAGCCTCTGTGACTGAAGGGTCTGTTGAGACTGGCCGCGAGACCTTCAACCGTGCCGGGGTCGTCGGTGCGGGTGACGGCCTGCCGGGCGACGGCGATGAGGTTGTCGCGCTCCACCTCGATCCAGTCGATCGCCTCCTGTGGTGTGCTCAGGCGAAGGCCCGGCTGGTCGGCGCGAAGGTTTCTGACGATGGGAGAGGTGGGATCGAGCAGGAGGCTGGCCGTCCTGGTTGTGGCGAGGTAGTGGTGCAACGCTCGGCGGGTGGCGGCCGCCCGATCGCTGTCCTGGACGAGGTCGTCGGCTTGTTCGCGGGCGTAGAGGCGGACGAGGTCGTGCATCCGGTAGCGGCCCGGCCCCGCCGATTCGAGCAGCCGGGCGTCCAGGAGGCGGTCCAGCGTGGCCTCGGCCGTGTGCTCGGGCCGGTCGGCGAGTGCGGCGGTGGCCGCCGGGGTGTGGGTGGGCGTGTCGAGGAGGCCGAGCAGGGCGAACAGGTGGGCGGCGTCCCGGCCGGCGGGCTCCTCCTTGAGGTGATGGAGGCTGACGGCGATGCCGGCGCGGACGGCCAGGTCGGCGTACTCCAGCGTGTCCAGGCGGCGGGTGGCGTCGGCGAGCCTGGCGGCCAGGTAGGACAGCGTCCAGTCGGGGCGGGCGGCCAGACGTGCCGCCGCGATGCGAAGGGCGAGGGGCAGACCCCCGCAGAGCCGGGCGATCCGGCCGGCGGCCTCCGGCTCGGCGTGGACCCGGCCGGGACCGGCGATCCGGGCCAGCAGCGCGATGGCATCGGACGGGTCGAGCCCGGGCAGGTTCAGCTGGCTCGCCCCGTCGAGCGAGGTGAGAACCTGCCGGCTCGTGATGACGACAGCGCACCCCGGCCCGGCGGGAATGAGCGGGCGGACCTGGCGGGCGTCGAGGGCGTTGTCGAGGATGATCAGCACGTTCCGCGCTGAGGTGAGGGACCGGTAGCGGGCCGCGGCCTCGTCGACCACGGTCGGTATGGCGGAGCCGTCCAGCCCGAGCGAGCGCAGAAGCCGGCCGAGCGCCTCGATCGGCGACAGAGGCCGGAGGCCGTCGGTGGCGCCGTGCAGGTCGATGTAGAGCACGCCGTCGGTGTAGCGGGCGGCGGCGGCGTGGGCGAGGTGGACGGCCAGGGCGGATTTGCCGATGCCGCCGGGTCCGTCGATCACGGTGATGGCGGGTCCGTGGGTGGGCCTGCCGGTCGGGTCGTGGGTGGGGTTGAGGGTGGTGCGGAGGTGGTTGATCTCGGTGGTGCGGGCGGTGAAGGCGTGGGTGTCGGGGGGTAGTTCGGCCGGGAG